>JAQVHJ010000154.1 GCA_028696285.1 bacterium | reverse complement strand
ACTTATATAACAGGTTAATGTGAATTGGAACCACTGAACACACCGGAGACACGATGAGAAAATATTTTTGTCACGAACATGAAACTCGAACTCGAACTGAAAATTCAACAGTGTTGAATTTTATCGACAGGGACTTGTACGAGACTTATAAGAGACTAAAAAATTAATAAGATAGATAAAGATATTCAAACAGGGAATTAAAGGGAAAAAGATAAAAACTTACTTAGTTGATTTTATTTAAAAACAATATTCTGAACCAGAAAGCGATGGATAATTAAAAATATAGTGAATGTAAAATATTTTTTGACAGGGATTAAACGGGATTAAGAAGAGAATATATAAATCATGATTTGTGATTCGATAAACAGTCATTGCGAGACTGGCCGAAGCATAGCGAAGGACATGTCGTGGCAATCCTGAATATCATACAAACATTATTATGTAAAATAACATCGTAGGGGCGAACGGCGTTCGCCCGTATCACAACTATTTAAAACATTAATATTATCAGAAAATAACATAATTATCAAAGCAAATAACTATAAAGCGCCCGGACGGACGCTCGTATCACAAGAATAAAATACATCTTCAGGTTATAATATGTGAATATAGCATTATAAATGATGTTGCAGTTGTTAATAGCATTCGCTACTTATGAAACAATTGAATGTGTATTTAACAGGGACTTGTACGAGACTTGTAAGAGACTAAAAAATTAAAAAGAAAGATAAAGATATATAAACAGGGAATTGAATGGAACGGATGGGAAAAACACTGCGCATTTAAGATTGAAAATTTTAAATTGAAAATTTGCAATATAGCATTTATGCAAATGTTGCGGATGTTTAGAGCGATTAGTACTTATATAACAGATGAATGTGAATTGGAACCACTGAACCCACCGGAGACACGATGAGGAAATATTTTTGTCACGAACATGAAACTCGAACTCGAACTGAAAATTCAACAGCGTTGAATTTTGAGTAATCAGACCGAGTAATCAGTTTGAGATAAATATTTTTCTTTTCAGCCTGATCGGTGTATTACCATGCATCCTTGTGGTGCATGATGTTCGGTAGTTGAAAATTAATATTCTTATTAGTCTTTGCTGTGTCTTGACGAAGTCAAGCATTGTGAAATTAAAGCGAGCAGAGCTAACTTTAATTTGTCGCTGCAAAAAAAGAAAGCATTCATATAATTTTACACTGCTATGAAATACTGAGAAACTGCAAAAAATAAACAGCGAACTTTAGATGTAAATTAATTCTGACTTCTTATGGTAATATACCTTTATCACATTCCACTCCCCACATTCCATATTCCACACGCAAAATCAAGGTTAGTGAACACTAACCTAAATTTCCGTAACAATCGAATTGTTCGGTAAAAAATACTGATTTCCCAAATCTCAGGGACGGTTCTTTCATTTTTAACATAACGCATTTATAGGAAAAACACAATTGAATTCTCTATAGAAGACCTTATATTTGAAAACATCTCTTGAAAATAAAGAATATTTCAAAATTTTTTTTATTTTTTATGGAAAAGACCATCCCTCAAGTATTTTCAGGTTGATTTATAATTAAAAATATGATATATTTATACAGAATTTCTATAAAAATTAGGATATGTAATGCTTTTTAACTCATATCAGTTTTTTATATTTTTTCCTTTAGTTGTTTTCTTTTATTTTATAATTCCGTACAAGTACAGATGGATCTTCCTCCTAATTGCTAGTTATTATTTTTACATGTCATGGAATCCGGCTTATATTATTTTAATTATTCTTTCAACATTGATCGATTATTTTGCGGGGATAATGATGGGGAAAACCGCTGAGATAAAAAGTAGAAGGAAATATTTAATTTTAAGTTTAATCGCTAACCTCGGTTTACTGTTTACTTTTAAATATTTTAATTTTTTCAATGACACAATGAGACATATCTTTACATATATGAATTTTAACTACCAAATACCCCACAGTAATCTTTTATTGCCTGTTGGAATATCATTCTACACTTTTCAAACTCTCAGTTATACCATAGATGTATATAAGGGAGGACGTGAACCTGAAAAACATTTAGGATATTTTGCTCTTTACGTTTCTTTTTTTCCGCAGCTTGTAGCAGGGCCTATTGAACGATCCACACGTCTTCTCCCGCAATTCTATGAAAAATATGATGTTGATTACGACAGGATCACGGATGGATTGAAATTGATGATGTGGGGATTATTTAAAAAAGTAGTAATTGCAGATCGTGTTTCTGCTCTTGTAAATACGGTATATAACAATCCTTCAGATTTTACCGGGATCCCTTTGATTATTGCAACTATATTCTTTGCCTTCCAGATTTACTGTGATTTCTCCGGATATTCTGATATTGCAATAGGCGGAGCTCAGGTTCTCGGATTCAAATTGATGGATAATTTTAACCGTCCGTATTTTTCAAAATCAATAGACGAATTTTGGAAAAGATGGCATATTTCTCTTTCGACATGGTTCCGTGACTACCTTTATATCACTTTAGGTGGAAATAGAGTATCTATTCCGCGGTGGTATCTAAACCTGTTCCTGACATTCTTGATCAGCGGTTTATGGCATGGTGTAAACTGGACTTTTATAATCTGGGGAGCTTTAAACGGTTTCTACCTTTTATTTTCAATCTGGACAAAACATATACGACATTCCTTCAATGAAATAATCGGTCTTAATAAAAGACCGGGTTTACATAAATATATTAAGGTTGGAATCACTTTCTTCCTGACTTGCATCGCATGGGTAATATTCAGAGCAAACTCCATTCAGGATGCTTTTTATATCTTTTCTCATATTATTACCGGAACTTGGGATTTAATCTTATCCTTAATTCACAAAGAATGGATGAATGCAAAATTCCTTTTAACCGGGCAGGGGTTGGGAATGGGAAACAGAGATTTTATTCTATCCTTAATTTCAATTGGGATAATGGAATATATTCATTTAATACAAAGACATGGTAGAATAAGACATATGCTGAAAAATAAACCCGTTTTATTTAGGTGGTTCTTATATTTTCTGATTGTGTTAATGATCCTCTTCTTTGGAGTATTTAACAAATCACAATTTATTTATTTTCAGTTTTAGCTATGAAAGAAAATCACACAAAGAGAATATTAAAAAAACTGCTTTTTTTCCTTCCAATATTGTTAATGTTAGTGATTGTTAATTTTGCTGTTGATCCATCCAATTCATTCAGAACCTCTGATTTTGAAAGGCAATTGGCTGATTGGATAAATAACGGTTATAATATTGAAGGAATATATGATTTTGATGAGAGAATTTTTCAGGAATTCTGCATAGAAAAATTCAAGGAAAGAAAAGAAGTCATAGTGCTTGGATCAAGCCGGGGTATCCAGATTAATCAGGAAATGTTCTTTGGCAAGACTTTCTTCAACAACTGTGTTTCCGGCGCTTCCTTGGAAGACTTAATGGCTGTCTATAATATTTATGACCGGTGTAACTTAAATCCTGATATCATAATATTATCTATTGATCCCTGGATGTTTAATAAAAATAATGATCAAACCAGGTGGATGAGCATCTCTGATGAGTACTGGCAATTAAAAAACAAAATGGGTTTTAAAACAGCTCTTTTTAAAAAGATCTTATTTAATAAAACCGTTTTTAAAATAAAGAAATATTCAAATGTTTTTTCAATTTCACATTTTCAGCATTCAATACATATTTTACTTGAGTATAAAGGTCTTGAGTATAAGAAAAATATTATAAAAACTTTAAACTCTAACGGTGAAACCAATTTTAAAATTTCAGACGGGCGTATCAGTTATGGTCCTCATATAACAAAAAAAACACAGGATGAGATAAAAAAAGGTGTATTATATGAAATTGCAAAAAAGAATTATTTCGGTTTAAATAATTTTAAAAAATTCAATCCAAGATTAAAAAATGATTTTGAAAAATTTATTGAATATCTCGAAAGCAAAAATGTTAAGGTTGTAATTTTACTATTCCCATACCATCCAATCTATTATAAATCTATTGAGAATAATCCGAACTTAAACTTAGTCCCTGAAACAGAAATTTATTTAAAGAAATTTGCTGAAGAAAATAGCATAGATATTTACGGGTCATATAATCCAAATATTTATGATCTTAATGATTCAGATTTTTATGATGAGATGCATTTGAAGAAAGAAAATATCCCTTCAATATTTAAAGATTAAATCATAGAATGTGTTTGAAAAAGCTGAAGTTTCTACACGCAAAATCAAAGTTAGTAAACACTAACATTAAATCCCATAACAATCGAATTGTCCGGTAAAAAATGCTGGTTTTACCGGCCTCAGGGACGGTCCTTACTTTTGCAACCTAACAGATTTATGGGAAAAATACAACTTATTTCTCAATAGAGGCCATTATATTTAGAAACACTCTCTTTAAAATGAAGAATATTTTGAAAAATCTTTTAATTTTTTAAAGAAAGGAACGTCCCTGTTTAGATAGAAATATCTTGAATTTAATCTTATTTTATGATAAAATTAAAATTTAAATGATTGATAAAGGAACTAAAAATGAATATATTAGGGATTTCTGCATATTACCATGACAGTGCGGCTTGCCTGGTTCAGGATGGGGTGATCACTGCTGCTGCACAGGAAGAACGGTTCACACGGAAGAAACATGATTTCTCGTTCCCGAAGAACGCTGTTAAATACTGTCTTGCAGAAGCGGGGATTGGTTTAAAGGATCTTGATTATATTGCATTTTATGAAAAACCCTTTATTAAATTTGAACGGATCTTAGAGACTTATCTTGCCTTTGCGCCTCGAGGGATCTCATCCTTTATTCGCGCAATCCCTCTCTGGATCAAGGAAAAGATCTGGATGAAGCATCATATCCTTGAAGAGTTATCCGGCTTTGGTGAATTTAACGGGAAAATGATCTTCCCTGAACACCATGAATCCCATGCAGCCGGTGCATTTTTCGCGTCACCGTTCAAGGAAGCAGCATTCCTTACTATTGACGGGGTTGGAGAATGGACAACGACAAGCTATGGAATAGGAAAAGACAATAGTCTCTCAATATTAAATGAAATACATTTCCCGCATTCACTCGGATTACTGTATTCAGCATTTACATATTATACCGGATTCAAAGTAAATTCCGGAGAATATAAACTAATGGGCTTAGCTCCGTATGGTGAACCTAAATTTACTGATCTGATCTATAAGCATCTGATTGATCTGAAGGAAGACGGGTCTTTCCGTTTAAATCTTGAATATTTCAATTACTGCACAGGTCTCACCATGACCAATGATAAATTCCATAAATTATTCGGAGGACCTCCTCGAAAACCTGAGACGAAACTTAGTCAGCATGAGATGGATATCGCCGCTTCTATTCAGCAGGTTACAGAAGAAGTAATGTTAAAAATGATTCAGCATATCCACAAAGAAACCAAACTTGATAAGCTCTGTCTTGCGGGAGGAGTTGCACTGAATTGTGTAAGCAACAGTAATATTCTCAGAAACGGTCCATTCAAGGAGATCTGGATCCAGCCGGCAGCAGGAGATGCAGGCGGAGCATTGGGCTCTGCATTATTCGTCTGGCATCAATATCTGAATAATCCCCGCAATTCAGACAATATAAATGACTTTCAGCGAGGGTCATATCTTGGTCCGGAATTCAGCAGTGACTATATTAAAAATTATCTTAACACGAATAGAATTCCTTACGAAGAATTAACTGAAATTGAAATAATTGAAAAAACTGCTGACTTGATTAATAACGCGAAGGTCATCGGATGGTTCCAGGGAAAAATGGAATTCGGACCTCGCGCTCTCGGTAACAGATCCATTATCGGAGATGCAAGGTCTGCTGAGATGCAGGAGATCATGAATCTTAAGATTAAATTCCGGGAAAGCTTCAGGCCGTTTGCGCCATCCGTTCTTGCGGAAAAGGCCTCGGAATATTTTGAAATTGACTGTGAAAGCCCTTATATGCTACTAACCGCATATGTACAAAAAGACAGGAGAAAAGAGATCCCGAAGGAAAAAGAAAATCTCCAGGGATTGAAAAAATTACTCCTTCTGCGTTCAGAGATTCCTGCAATCACACATGTTGATTTCTCTGCAAGACTCCAGACGGTT
>JAQVHJ010000153.1 GCA_028696285.1 bacterium | reverse complement strand
AAGGAATTTGAAATTTACCCGGAAGAAATAAGATTTTTTATAAATAAGCGTTTTATTTTAATAGAAACAAAAAAGGAAAATCTTGAATTCAAACTTTGGATGTTACCAAGAAAAAAATTTCCTCCATTCCCTTTTAAGAAGCTGGTAAACCAGTACTCTTATTTCACTGATGAAACCGGAGTAATAAAAAGAATTAAAGCAGATAATATTTCTCAAAAATGCCCTGAAAATTCACCGGAATTTCGAAAGGTCAATCCCTTGTTTATAAATGCAGCCAATGGAAGACTTCTTCAAATACTCTCTGAAAATGATTCTATTGAGAAAAACCCGGAAAATTCAGATTAAAGCAGTCAGATTGATAGTTTTAAAAATCGCACCGCGAAAAAATTCGAACAAATCAACAATTAAATCTATTTTTGATTATATAATGCATGAGTTAAAAAATTATTCTCAGACAGCTCCCTCTGTTTATTTAATACATTAACAGAGATTCTTGTCTTTTTAAAACAATCATTAAATTTAACAACTCCAAGTTTGCTTTATTTTTCTATTTATCATCCTTTTCTTTGCGGTATTGTGAAATTTTTCTCAAAATAATTTTCATGGAAAGAGGGGGGATAAAAAGGGGATGGCAGTAACTAAATTTTTAATAAATTTTGATATATTGGGATATAAATGGACATAAATTAAAAGGTGATTTGTGTTATTTTGTATTGATTCTGAGCCAGTTTAAGTATTCATGGCTACCGTCAAGAATAGGGACAACTACAAATTCCGGAAGTTCATAAGGATGAATTTCCTTTATTCTTTTTTCAACAGAGACCTTCAGGTCATCCTTTGTTTTAATTAAAAGAATAAATTCTTCTGTTCTTTCAATATTTTCCTTCCAGGTATATGTACTGATTATTGGCCCGACTATCTGAACACAAGCAGCAAGTTTTTCAGAAACAAGAGTTTTCGAAATTTTTTCTGCATCAAAAATCTTTTCGGTAGTAGTAGTAATAATTACGAATTCCATCAGTTTCCCCTCCTTATTAAATTAAAAATAGCCATAACCCTTATTGAAGAAGATGTTCTATTAATATTTTCACTCCAATTCCGATCAAAACCAATCCCCCAAAGAGTTCCAGTTTATTTTCAAAGAAATGCCCGACCCTGTTTCCGACATAAACACCTGTTAATGATAATATAAAAGTTACACATCCAATTATTATAACCGGAGATAGGATTGAAATTTTCAAAAAGGCAAAAGTAATCCCCACAGCTAAAGCGTCTATACTTGTTGCGATTGCCAACAAGAGCAGATTCCCGAATCTTGTTGGGTCGCATTCCTTCTCTTCTTCTTCCTTAATTTTAAATGATTCATAGATCATCTTCCCCCCAATAAATAAAAGTAGTCCAAATGCAATCCAGTGATCAAAAGCCTGAATATAATCCTTAACAGTAAGGCCGGCTAGCCAACCGAGGACCGGCATAATAGCCTGGAATCCCCCGAAGAACAGGGCAATTTTAAATGCGTGGTAAAACTTCATTTTTTTCAGGATAAATCCCGACGTTACCGCAACAGCAAAAGCATCCATAGATAATCCTACTGCTATAATTAAAATATAATAAAAGTTCATTATTTAATCCTGTTTTAAATCATTCTTTAAATACATTAAAACCTTTCTTATCAGGTTCAGGTTTAAATCGGTTCTGTTTTCAAATCTTCCGAGATATGCCTCTTTTGCTTTTCCCAGGTCGTAACAGGTTGAATTTTCTATATTAACCAATAACCCTTTTAATCCTGAGTTCCTGAATTCTTCCTGGTGCTTAACATAGAATGCCTCACAGCAGCTCCCGATATATTCTGTAATTCCACGCTTCTTTAAAATTTCAAATTTTTCCATCAGGTCTTCAAATGTAATAATTGTTATACATTCCATATTTTCATCAATCGCCATTTTATAACCGTCCCCGACCGAACATTTCCCGCATTGCGGACAATCGGGTAGTCTCCTGAATTCACAATCAACATCCTTTGAACAGTATGGAAAGAGAAAAACCTTCGGATTAAAATCGTCGCCTATTATAAAATTAACACTGTAAATATTATTTGCTTCTTCGGGAGTAAACCCGGTTTTCACCCAGGACCATTTTTTAAATGCTTCTATAAAAGCCCCCTTCAGATCGCTTTTCTGACAAGAAGCATCAGTTAAAAATTCATCTATTTTCTGTAGAATCTTTTCTTTGTTCATCGGGATGTTCTTCAGAATCCTCTCAAGATCAAATACCAACTCTCTCTTCTCGATAAAGAAATCGCCTGTAATATAAGTTGAACGAAGGGCATTCTGTTTTGCATTAACAACAAGATTTACATTTGTAGTCCCGTTTTCAGATCTGAATGTTCCTTTTATTAAACCCTGTGATTCTTTTGGTAATTTAATTTTATAGATCCACTCATCTGATTTATAATATTCTTTTAATTTAATAAACCGGTCCTGTTCTTCCTTTCGAAGTTTCCCCGAAACAAATTCTACCCCGAGGTTTTTTTCAAATCCCTTTTTAATTGCCTCTTTTATCTCTTCTTTTGAAGGCACTTTATTAAGTTCTCTTTCTATACAAGTTACTCTTTCCCTAACCGAGTCTATCTCCTTCGGCTTCAATTTTTCAATAGGGACACGAAGTGAATACAGCATCTCCTCAAGTTTATCTTCAACCAGCAGTGTTCCCTGAAATAAAAATGCTCCGCAGTAATTTATCCCACCCATTCCCGAAATTTTTCTCCCGTTAACTTCTATATCATTACGTTTCTTAAATTCAGCATTAATACCAAGATTTTTCAACCCGTCTGCAACAGCGGATCCAACTCTTCTGTACAATTCTTCCGACGAATAGGGAAACAATTCAACCGGAGCGATTAATTCCCAGCCAACCTGGGACGGGTCAAAAAATATTGCGCCGCCGCCGGTGATTCTCCTGTTGATTTCAATCCCTTTCTCCCCGCAGTAATCCTCCCTGATCTCCTGTTCGACCGCCTGAAAATACCCGACTAAAGCGCAATTGGGAGAAAAAGCTAAAAATCTCAGGGTCGGTGATGGGATTTCCGATTGAACTTCAAGGAGAGCCTGGTCCCATGCCATGTTTTCTGCTGCAGTTAATAGCCCGGTATCGATTTCTCTAAACTTCATTTGGATCCACCGAACAGCATGTATAATGAAAATTAACCTTATACCCTTTTTCTTTTGCAATTGAAATTGCCCTGTCTGACCATATTGCCAGCCGGTCAATCAATCCGGCTTCAATTAATTTTTCTTCTAACATAAACCGGTACTTACCCCGGGGACGGGCACAACCCAGGGCAACCTTCTTAAATTTCTTTCTTGCATATTCGAAAACCTTTATAACCTCATTTATCTCAGGGGGATCAACGCCAAGTTCCTTCGGCATAATAACAACTATCTCAATTCTTGAATTATCAATTCCCGCTATTAAATCAAGGGCAATATATTCTCCACTTATTCTTCCCTTATAAACCCCGACAATTAAATGCGGAATTACTTTCGGTCCAAAAGAATATAAATTTTCGATACTCTTAGTCACGATTTTAAAATTATCTATATGGTAAATCTCTTTTGCCGTTGCTTCGTCTCCAATCACATCTATTAATGCCTGGCGGATCCCAGCAGCCCTCAACCCCGATGCGAGATCCTTGCTTACATTTATCCCACTATGCGCGGAAAGAAAAAGCTTCGTTTTTAAATCCTTTAACACCGGTAAAAAACCACTCCAGGGCAGTCGGCCGTCTTTGTCGCACCCGCCTGTAATTAAAGCACCAATCATTCGGTCTTTTTCGAAGGCGCGAATGATATTTAACAGTTTCTCCGGAGTGTCTCCATCATACATTGGTTCGAGTAAAGAACCGTGACAATGTTCGCACTTAAGAGAACATTTTTTCCCGGTAATAGAAACAGCAGGATACAACCCCGTCTTGCCATCTATTGAAATCATTCCCGGGAGAAAGAAATCCAGGACTTTTCCACTGCCGACTTTAGATTGCTTTTCCATTCTTCTTCAAAAACCTTTCGCTTTTCAACCTTTCTTTTTAAAAATTTATAATATGAAATATTTATATTTATTAAAAACATATCCTTTGTCTTTTCCCCGTTCAGAAATTGTGATGCCTGGTACCCGGAATCCTGCTCATAAGCGATACCCGCGCCGGTAACCGGATCAATAAATCCCCCGGCATCACCTATGGAAATCACATTCCCGGAAAGGACTGTACGTAATCCTGATAAAGGAATCAACCCGGTAGTTCTATCAAAGGGTTCTCCTGTAACCAAACCGAGTTTCTTGAAATAATCCGTACAAAAAGAAATAGCTTTTTTCATTTCTGAAACGACACCAACACCGACATTGGCAATGTAGCCTTTCGGAAAACACCAGGCATAACCCATTTTTACTTCAGGCGAAAAAACAATAAATGTATCATTGAATGATTTTGTTAATCTCATTCTGAAGTTCGTTGCAACAAGAAAATTTTTATCTTTGTTAATTAATGAATTGGGACCGGAAGCAAGAACTATCCATTCTGCAGAATATTTACCTCTATTTGTAACCACATTATTCCCTTCTATTTTCAAAACTTTCTCTCCTAAATGTACCGCTCCCTTTAATGAATCCAAAATTGACTGCTGGTATGTTTTCCGATCAATCATTTTTCCGTGAAAATCATTTCTTTTCTCGCCTGATGGGTAAAAAGTAACCATTCCTGAAATTTTTTGTACCGCAGGGGCGCAGAAATTTTCAGGAACCCATTCTGCGCATGCTATGTGCTGATACGGCTCTCGTTCCTTTTCAATTAATAAATAATTTTTATTTAATTTTGATGCACAGGAGAGACCGGCAATACCTGCACCAATAATGATTACTTCGTATACTGCCATATCTCTTCTTTAATCTTTGAAATATCATTCTCGTCCGGCAGGAATGGAAAGTTTCTTGGTTCTTCTGTTGGTTTTTCATTAGCAAACGGACGATTACACGCAACCTCGCCATCTGTTCCTACACAGCCCGATGTCATGAACGGTTTTCCCGATTGAACATATTCATCTATCTCAATTCCAAAATCTGTAATTTCATCTTTCTCATTAAATTTAATTTGTTTTACATTAATTATATCGTTATCTATTAAATACCGGGCCAATTGAATTCTTCTGTATTTGGGAATGCTCGGTCTTGCAGTGTTCTCAAGTTTTGAAAGTTCTTCAGGGAAGAATGCAAATAGATGCGTCTCCCCGCCTAAATCTCGAACTTTTTGAATCGCTTTGACTTCTTCCTTTTCTGTCTCACCCAGGCCTACCATGAAATGACTTCCTACATTACCCTTTCCGAAATATTTCAGCGCTTCATCAAAACACTCCCAATATCTGTCCATTTTATGCGGGCCATTAACGCCTTTTCCCCGGTGCCGTATAAACAATTCATTTGTAACAGCATCTATTGCAATACCTATTTTATCTGCACCCGCATTTTTAAATACAGGGAAATCCTCTTCTTTTACAACCGTAGGAGCAATTAAAAATGAGATGGGAACATCCGATTTTTCACGTATTACTTTTGAAATGGTAATGGTATCTTCAACTGCACGGCGGCGGGTAACCATTGAAATACATACGCGTTTAACATCGCCGGAAACAGCTTTCTCCGCAATTCTTTCAGAAACTGTTTCAATATCATGAACCGGCCACTTAACGCGTATGAAAGATTTTTTATCATACTTCCCGGGCCGGACTTTTGACAACCCGCAATACGAACAATTAGCTGCGCAACCATCGTCATAGGTTACAAGAAGATTAATACAGTATAATTTTGCATCACGGTAAAACCGCCCCTGCGCAAGATCAAGTGTCATTGCTGCGGCTAAACTTAACCGGACAAATTTGGGGGATTCCATTATATTCTTCCTTTCTTATTTTTATTGATTATAATATAAAAACTAAAAAATGTCAAGAACTACATAGATCGTGATTCGTGATTCGTGATCCATGAACCGTAAAATTAAAAACTTCTGTAATTTATTTACTTGACAATTGTTATTACAATCATTTACAATCATATGTTAATTTATCTAAACGATGTGCTGGTGGCGGCGGTGGGGTCGGCGTTGTCCTCCAGAAGCCAGGCATACAGGCCCGAGTACTGG
>JAQVHJ010000152.1 GCA_028696285.1 bacterium | reverse complement strand
CAGCAACGGAAAAGAAATTAAACTGCCCTATCTCTTCCTTATTCTCCAAATCATTAAATGACCCATAATATAACCGTGTCTTTATCGCAGTTCCAGGTGTCCTGTAAAGTTCGATATAATAAATGTTGCCGAAATCATCAAGAGCATATTTATACTCAGAATAATTCCCGTAACTAATCGTAAAAGCGGGTATCGGGATCTCTTCAATTAAGACGGATGGCCGTTTAGATGCCCATGCGTTTATTAAATATTGTTCATCAATTATTCGATTCATGAACCTTTCCTGATTATAATTATCCATATAAGTATTATAATCCTTCAAATCAATTTTGTCAATAACTAAAATCTATAATTTTAATTTTAGATCGCCGCAGTCACTTCGTTCCTTCGCGATGACATTATATCGTCTTCAAACCAAATAACAACATTCATCATTGCGTTGCTTGTCCAGAACGAAGCGAAGGAGCTAAACGAAGTTAACAACGAAGCAATCTCAACAGGTTTCAGTTTACAGTTTACCAGTTACATTTTACTATTTAGAAGTTGTTTTTTTGTGTCTGGAACCATGTTATTTACCAATTATCTCTATCTCTGTTCGTCCAATGAAGTTTTCTCCACTCTTTAACTTGCCTTCTATGCAGATCTCGCGCGTCTCTCCTTTCTGTGGAAAAAATATTGTTTCGAGAGATTCCTTCTTCTTGAACTGCATATGCAGAACCTTACCCTGGAAATTTTCATTCTTCTCATACCCGACATTCTTAAATACCGGAACTTTACCGTTTAAAATAACAGTTCTCAAATCAATATCCTCAACAGAAATACCTTCTTCAATATTCCCGATCCAGACATTGATCAAACCTTCCGGATCTGCATTATCTTCAGATCAGTTCAAATTCCACTTATGCGGTTCTATCTTAATCTCGCACTTCTTCGCATAATACACCTCTACACACTTATCTGCGAGATATTCAAGTAACTCTGGATCTAATTTTCCCATATATGATTTATAATTTATAAATGTTTGATAAACTTCAAATACCCAACCATCTTCCATTATTACATATAATCCTATATGATATGAACATGTTGAGCAATTTTCTATAAAATATTCATTATTTTTATAATAATTAATAGATGGTATATTGCCTTGATTCTCATTTATTTTTTTTATGCCAAATCCTTGCACGTAATTTTTGTTTCCAATTTTTATTCCGGTAAAACTTCCATGTACAGGAGGATATATTAAAACACTTGAAGATTTTTTATAATTTAAAATACTTTCTTCTGCTTCTTTTTTCGAAAAATATTTAATTTTTATAAATCCTATTCCACTTTTAATGTTTAATTCTTTTAAATTAAATTTATAATAAAATTCACCGGGATAAAATTCAGCATTTTCATTATTTTCAATAATCCATTGAGAAAAAGATGATGATACAGGTGATTTTAATAAACTATTGTTTTCTAAAATGTATTGAGGTAAAAATATTTCACAAAAAGAAAATATTTTAAAAAATAATAAGATTAAAATTATAACTGATGAATAATAATTATTTTTCATTTTCTCTCCTAATTTTCAATTAATATTGCTGAATCGAAGCTATTTTGATTATTCTTTGCTGGATCTAAATGAATCCAAAACCACCATGGTTTAAAATAGACATAAAATGCCTCATCCAAATATTCCATAATTGAATTTTCATATAGAGGAATAATTGAATAATTTAATCCACTTAATGAAAAAGTAAAAGATGGATCATATGCGGTTTTTTCAAATATTATAAATCCATGATCATAAAATCGCCATGTTTTATTTGAATTATTAACTCCTTCAATCTTTATTGTCTGATAAATATCTCTTATCCATTTATAATCGTAAAAATTATATTCTTCTGAATTTTTATAAGCAAACATAGCAATTCTAAAAACATTAATTCCTTGTAATTCTATTAGGACTTTCAAAGTCTCTGAAAATTCTCCACAAGAGCCTTTCTTTTCTATTAAGAAATCCTTGCATTCATAAGGATGATAAGGAAAGGAATATATAAAATTATCTAATGTAAATTTTGAAAATATAGAATTAATAATATCATGAGAATCATTAAATTTCTGTGAATATTTGCAACTTAATTCTATCATTTTATCATTTAAAAGATATTTAATATCAGAAGAAGATGGAAATACTGGTTTTGAAGTCCATGAATCTGAATCAAAATTTTCAGGAAATTCAATTGTTTGATTATATAACGGTTTATCATATAATAAAAATATAATTTGTTCTTTTCTTTCATTATTTATTAACTTTTTAAATTCAGCATGAAAACAATACTTAAAATATAATTCAAATTTTTTATTTTCATCATTATCTGGATATAAATAAACATAATCAGGTAAATTTGTCTTACTTGTGAATTCTATTTTACTATTAATAGCTGTATCAATAGTGGTTTTTATAGGGTCAAATTCAATTCCATCAACACAATCGATTTTAATATAAATTTCTTTTGATAGATCAATATTATTTAACTCTCCTGCTAATTGAAATTGAACCTTAATCTTTAATGGTGTATTTTTTGTAAGGGCAACTGGATTATTCCTATTATTAGCAGGATTATTAATGTCATTTATATATTCATCTTCTATCGGGTAATGATTGGTTAAAGACCATTCAACATCAAAATCCCACATCTTATGATTATTTAGAAAATCGATACTTTTAACCATAATTTTAGGAATTTCTCCTTGTTGAATCTCCTTCTTCTTCAGGTCTATCCTGTCTGTAATTCCTCCTTTGGTCTGCATTATCCTGTTCTGATATGCAATCCAGATATCTCCGTTTGCATCTGCTTCTATATCAGCAGCGGAAAAGAAATTAAACTGCGCAAGCTCTTCCTTATTCTCCAAATCATTAAATGACCCGTAATATAACCGTGTCTTTATCGCAGTTCCAGGTGTCCTGTAAAGTTCGATATAATAAATATTGCTAAAATCATCCAAAGCATACCTGTACTCGGAAGAATTCCAGGAACTTATCGTGTAAGCAGGCATCGGGATATCTTCAATTAAGACGGATGGCCGTTTAGATGCCCATGCGTTTATTAAATATTGTTCATCTATTACTCGATTCATGAACCGTTCCCGATTATAATTATCTATATAAGTATTATAATCCCACAAATCAATTTTGTCAATAAATAAAATATTAATTTACGGTGCCAGACACAAAAAACAAATCTATAACGGTTGACAGATCACGATTATGGATTGCCACGAGGAGTTCTTCAAACTCCTCTCGCAATGACTAATATTATCCTTCTTAGATTTCCTCTGCAATGATAATTATATTCGTTTGATTGTCAAGTATCAACCGCTATAAACACCCGCACCACACGAATTAATTCTATATTCATAATTTTCAATTTTCAATTTACAATCTTCAATCTTAAATGCGAAGCTATAATTTTCAATCTCAAATCTTACTTTTTCAATGCGAAGCTCTGTTAAATAGTTGAGTCCGGCACCTTTATTTCTCCGGATATATTATCTCAACATTTGTCTCAGCATTCAGGATTTTTCCGTTTTGTAGTTTTGCCTGCACATTAACATTGTTCGGAATGCCGTACGGATCACTTAAATTAATCAGTTTTATTACGTCCTTCATCTTGAACTTCAGATGCATTACCTTCCCTTCAAATCCTGCATGATGATTCTTGATCTCAACCGACTCCGGCTTCAGGTTCCCGTTAAACCAAATCTCATCCTGAATAATATCTTCAACCGTTCCCGATTCAAGATTGCCGATATAACAATTTACATAACCCTCCGGATCAGATTCACGCCATTGCGAATTCCATTTATGCGGTTCGAAAATGAGTTTAGAAGAAAGACATTCGTTTGAGTTGATTATTTTGAATCTAATATTTTCAACTATTATTTTATCAAACATTTCATGGTAACCATTAACATTTTTTCCTAAAGGATGTTCAATGTTAACGATATAATCTCCTTCATAATAAATACGTTTTCCATTAACTTCCTCATAAATATTATACTCGAGCAAATCTGAAATTCCTTCAAAAGATTTATTCATTTTATTTAATACTATGAAGATTTTATATTTAGAACCACCGTTTTGTTCTTTGAATTCAATAGGAGAATTATTACCATTCTTAAATATATCATATTTTGAATATCTATACGATGAATCGATAGGAAACATATTAAAACAATCATTATATTCAAAATTATAGCTTTCAATAAGGGATATCCTCCATGTTAAGAACACATCTTCATGATTAGATATAAAGTATTTCTTTGTAGGATGTACCTTAATTGAAAAGAACTCTTTTCGTGGAACCGGAAAGTTCATTTCATTAGAAAATGTTAAAATAGACAGAATCAAAAAACCCAAAAGAGTAATTAGCTTTTTCATTTTATCCTCCATTAATCAATCCAATTAAATTTCATCTTTATTATTTTATACTCCTGAAAAAATGCGCCACAATAAACTGTGTCAGACGGATGCATCGGAGTATAATAATTTTCCTTATTAGTAATATTTGAATTATTTATTATCCCTAAATAATAGCTGTCTTCTGGATGTTTCAAACTATAATTATGTCCTAATTCATGTAGACAAGTTCTATAAACATCCTCGTCTATTCGTAGAAAAACCTTTTCTAATGTTTGTTCACCTGCGTTAACTGAATTTGTTAATTCTGAATTCCACTTTCGGGGATTATACCAAATCCTTGTTTCTGTAAATGGACAGACAAAAAAATACTTTTCCAAAGGATTTCCATAATTATCTTTTAAATATTTCTCCCTATAAGTTGTTCCATATATAATTGAATCTTTTGAACTTTTAACAAAAGATGGCATCATATTATATCGGAAATACTTAAAAGAATTATTATTCGATGAAGATTTTTCTTCGGAAAATTCTTTGTCTTTATTTATTATTGAACCAAGATATACAATTGCATTATAACATTCGGAATTAATCGTTTCATGTCTTGATAAACCTGAAATAGTACCTTTTTCTTTAACTAAAACATTATTTTTATCCGGTAAATATGTTTCTTCTGATAATAGCATATATTCAAAATGCCCAACAATCCATATTTTATTTGTTTCTTTATAACTAAACTTAAATATTAATCCTCGATTTAAAGCAACAGGTTTACCCATACTATTGTACTTGTTTATATGTTCTGAATCTTCATCTCGATATCTTTTTAAATTAATAATATGTCTCTGGGCAAACCTTTGAAATGTCTTATTTATATCCTCTTCTGTTGATTCAATTTTTCCTAAATATGGATATGCCATTTGAACCACTGTTTCAGAAGGAAAATGATTCAAATATATATATTTTATCTGAAGATTTTCTTCAATGGTTGAAAGCGGTGATTGAAATCCATTTATACTTGTTCTCTCAAGAAATATGTTTTCGGGGGTATATGATGTACCGTCAATTATTACAGAACTTCCCCAAACCACAAACTTTTCAATTTCATAACAGTTTAGTATCCCCGTCAATGTTTTAGTATCCTTTACGGAAAATCCCCTGTATTCATCAATAGCTCTTAATCCGTCTCCTTTATCCTTAATCCATCCGTCTTCATGATCCTCGGGTTTATATATATTCCTTACCGGTTCAAAATCCCAACTATCATAAATATAAACAGGATGCCAGATTTCCAAATCTTCAAAACTCCCGTCATTCCTTCTTAATTTAACTGTAAGTGTTGATGTAAATCTTTTGTCAAACCCTCGATTTCTGAGTTCAACTATTTGATACTGTTCCCATAGATCCGGTAAATGATCACCATCCGTGTTAAGCCATAGTGGAACTGTTATTTTTTCAAGAATAATCTTTTCATAACCTTTTATTAATATAATTTCTACAGATAAATTAGCATTGGCTAAATGATCATTAACCTTTATCGAATATTCTGACAAGTCTTTTATCTTCCCTTCTTCAATCTGTAAGGTAATCTCTAATTTTTCAGTTTGTTTGTTCTTCTGTAATGAGCTTACTGTAGGAACTTGACTTTCGAAAGAGTGACTGTAAACCTGGTCAAACGGCAATACCGGTTCAAGACTCAATTCAACTGATCCGCTGAACGATGAATCAATCGGATTACCTTCACTGTCCTTAATAGATATATTTATACCTACCTCCGTATC
>JAQVHJ010000151.1 GCA_028696285.1 bacterium | reverse complement strand
AAAATAGTCGCTTTTGAAAATTCATCTTCCATTGCTTCTCCGTTCTTTTCAAAGATCTGCCATTTTCCTACAATACTGTACTTGGTGGCTCCGCCGCCGCCGCAAGAAAAAAGGAAGATCGCAACAAAGGCAATCAAAGAAAGGGTAAGAAGTTTTTTCATCTACTCCTCCTGCTTAGTTAAGCGTTTAAAATTATCTAATTGATATCCATCTTCTTTATTAAAGTTGTCCGGAATTTTTAATCCGGATCTTGGATCAAATAGTTTCACGGTAAGAGTATTTCCATCTTCTGATAATCTATATATTCCTGAATACTTTTCATCATTAACTTTTGATGCCATTTCAATATAGTTTATTCCGTTTTTTTCTTTTATTGTAAAGAGATAGGTTTCCATAGCCATTCCCTCAAATTCAAGAATTATAATACCATCGGGTTTATACTCAATTACCAGATCATCAGAAACAGATTCTATCATTTCGGGAGGATTTGCAATCTTCCACCGTCCATAAATAGTTGGCTGTTCTGGTTTTGTGTTCGTGCATGAAATGCTCATTAATAAAATCACAATAAAGAAATAAATCTTAAGTTTCAAGGTTCATCCTTATTTAATAAAAGAACATTTAACTTGTATTATAACATTAAAATACAAAATTTTCAACTGAATAATTAAAAAAATAAAAAAAATTTCAAATACTTCATAGACTGACCGGCTTAAGATTCCCCCCCGATATTACAAGAGGTTTTTCAAAAGTTCTGCAGATTAAATTATGAAGCTATGTATGCGGTCTATTCAATAAAATTTTTTAATGAAATTAAATTCCACAAAGAATCTTTTATGACTTTATTTTAAAATCTGTTTCTTTTTTTTAATAGAAATTTTTGCCTGTGTAATTTCCTGATAAGAGATATGATAGATTTCTTCTCCGGCAATTTCACTAAAAATTCTTTTAGTAAATCTGCAGATCCCTGGATTTCAATCTAAACCACTTCTGAATTGTTTAAAACAAATTCCGTTTGTTTTTTCTCCTTTCCTAAGTTATAAATGAAAGGACGAAAACTAACTCCCTGAACAATTCCTCTAATTTTCATCCTGTATCGGTTCATAAAAATTCTTCCTGAATTCAATCACAAATATAGCATACATTAAAAATCGAGACAAGAAAGAATATTTATGATTAAATCTCTCATATTAAATAATGAAGAAATTTTCTTAAATTCCATTTAAAAAATTTTTGTTATTTTTTTGGTAAAAAATTTTTTCCTCAAAAAAACTTTCAATTTTCTTTTGTGAAACATTTCCCAATCTTAATTAAAAATTCGAGTGTTTTTCAATTCTGAATACAATTTTATTGGATTTAATTGGATTTATTATCAAAAAAGTCGTATATTAAAATGATAAAACAGGAAAATTATCAGAAATTTTTATTGGAAGTTCATTGTTTGCCAATTTTTACTTAATCTCTTGTTGCGGAAATTTTTATAAACAGAATTTTTTTATTTCCTAAAATTTTACTTTGGCTTAAAATCTCGTTTACATTTTTAAAAATGCCGAACAATTGATTAAGTTATATTTGATAATAAAAGGAAGTTCCTGAGTAAAAATTGAATATCCTTAAAATTTTTTTCGGCAATTTTTTATTTCAGGACATATCCAATACCGAAGGAAAATAGCCATGCGGTTGTATTTTCAAGTTCCAGAACATCTTCTGGGGCAGTCGTCATATCCTGATCAGCTCTCAATTCAGAAAAGATTAAAAAGTTTTTGTCTTTGCCTACAATTATTCCCCAACCGCCTCCGACTGTTACTCCCATTACCATATTATTATATTTTTTAAAGAGAGTTTCCCATGTAACGTATCTTGTTCCGTCGCTTGTCAGGAATAACTTTTCATATTCGGATTCCTGGTCATAACTCATAAACATGTCCACTCTTGGACCGGCATAACCATAGAGGTAAACCCTTTTATAATACAAAGATAATCGAGCGCTTGGAACCAAAGAAAGATAGGTAACTGTATTTTCATGATAATCTGTAACCCAAGTTCCGGTTGTATCAAAATAATGATATTTATCTTTCATTCCTTTTTCAATCGTTCCGAGATCTGTAAAGAACTGGAACTTAAATCCATTACCCAATTCATTTTCAAACAGGTTTGCAGAAAGCATTATTCCTGATCCGGACATGTTATCAAATGTCCTCTTATCTCCATTAGGATAGATCAATCTCTGGTTCGCTGTCGTCGCCCCGAACTTAACCTCAATTGAATTCATGAAACTTTCCGCATTAACTAATGTAGATAACAACATAACAATAACCACTAAAAAAACACCCTTTTTCATTCTAAGTGCCTCCTGTTTTTTTCTTCTTTATCAATTATAACACGTAAAATATCGTTTGTCAACATCCTTCGTTAAAAAAACAGGGACGGTTCTTTCATTTTTATCAAAGTGGAGAGTGGAAGGTGGAGAGTGGATAGTGATGATGGAAAATGTGACCTGTATCCGAAATATGAAAGATATTTTACCATGAAGGACACGAAGGGCTTGAAGGGTATTGTATTTTAAATAATTATGGTACTTAGAACCAAAGAGCGCATGATACTTGAAATGCGTTCCAATGTGATTTTTCACCGCAAAGGACGCAGAGTTCGCAGAGAATTTTTTTAACCGGGGACCACGCTGCTTTTTTGTATAAAATAAAAATGTTACTTAGAACCAAAGAGCGTATGATACTTGAAAAGCTCTTGAATGTGTTTTTAACAGGGACTTGTACGAGATTTGGAAGGGGACTTAAACACCGATAGTTTGTTTGAAACGTGGAACGCCTTCGCTTCGATTGTCGATTGATTATGATGATATAAAAAAAAGAGAGCGTAAGAAATATGAATTACAGTATGAAAATTACAATTTAAACAGAGTGAAAAGATAATAACATTTATGTTTTTTAATCGTATTTTTTTCGCAGTTCTTCATTAACCAAGGTTGGTTTAATTATCTCTTCCCATTCCTTAGAATCCCATGTTTTTATGTTTTTATGCCTTATAAAATATTTTTGAGGAATCGGATGTGTTCCAATTATAACAGGAATTTTATATTTATCTTAAAGTAATTTCTTAAAATACATAATATATGGGCAAGGTGGGTATCCAACAATAAATCCTGTTGCAAAATGAATTGCTTCTGCTCCGTTCTTTACCATTTCCTCGGGAGAATATTCCACGTTTCCTCCGGGGCACCCGCCGCAAGTTGTATACCCAACAATTTCTAAGGGTATGTCTTTGTCATAAATGTCAAATGCTCCTTCTCTTTTCTGTGCGGACCTGAAACATTTACCTCCGGCGCAATTTCTATAACGATCACATATTATTATACCGATCTTCATTTTTAACCTCCACTTTTTTCTGTTTATTTTTAAGAATCCATGAAATCCAAAGGAAAGCGATTGTTCCTGCGGTTAAATCAGTTATTAATCTTCCTGAAAAAATTCCTTGAATTCCCGGGGAATGGCCCCCGATAAAAGGGAGCGGGATTAACAATACAAGAACTCGAATGGCATTTAGCAGTGTTGCAAAAACCGGTTTATGAATTCCGGTAAGAAAAAACCCGCCGTATCTATGAATCTCCATCATCCCATATCCAAAAGAAATTGTTCGCACATAAAGAATAAAGATCTCCGTAACTTTTTCGTCCTTGGTAAAAATTTTAGCAAGTAGTGGAGCAGCCATAAAGAATGAAATTGCAATAAGGACACTGTAGAGGAAAGCAAATCTTGTTGAATACACTTTTGCTTCCTGAATTCTATCAAACCGATTTGCCCCGAAGTTCTGACTTACAAAAGGAATCAAGGAGATTCCCAGAGCCATAGGAATGACAAAAGCGAACATTTCAAGTCTTCCGGCGGCGCTTGATGCGGCAACCGCTTCATTGCCGTATTTACTGATCAACGCCGTAATCACCCCTGAAGAGATTGGCATAAGAATCATACTAAGGCTTCCCGGGATTGCAAACCCTAAAATTCTCTTAATTGAATGAAAAAACAAACTTAATTCCGGATTCTTCAAATGCAGAAGTTTGTGCTTCTTTGTTAACAGGTAAAATAACCAGACAGATGAAACCGTCTGCGCGGAAACCGTAGCAAGCGCTGCGCCAAAGATTCCCAGTTTCGGAAAACCCAACAATCCGAAGATCATGATTGGGTCCAAAATACAATTTATCGTCGCGCCCAATACCATAAATCTGCTTGCAGATTTTGAGTCGCCCATTGCAATCAGGATTCCGTTTCCCATCATTGGAAATGCCATAAAAACAGATCCTAAATACCATGTTCTCATATACCCTTTTACGAGGGGAAGAGTCTCTGCGTCAGCTCCTAATTTTTTAAAGATAAAATTAATACTCAAGAATCCTGCAATAGACAGAGTCGCTGCGATCAGCGCAATAAAGATTACCCCGTGTGTTACTGTTCTTGACGCAGTTTCATGATTATATCGACCCATGGCATGGGAAGTAAGGGTTGTTACTCCGGTTCCTATGCCTCCTGCAATAAAAGTCAGGAGCATAACAACAGGAAGAGTAAAACCCATTGCTGCCAAGGGAAGAGTACCAAGTTTTGATACATAAAACGTATCAACCAGATTATATGTATTCATCGCAATCGTTCCGGCAAGCATCGGGAACGCCATCCGGAAGAGGGTTGTCTTTACATCCTGTTCAACGAGTTTTGCCATACATTAACACCTCTTTTCAGAAAAAACACCCTTAAGAAGAAAGAGAAAAATGAATAACATTAAAATTATTCTGATGATAAAATCAATCCTGACAATATTCCATTCAATTTTACATTCTGTCCAGGCGGGAACGTTCTGATCTTGATTAAGCAGCTTCTCCTTTTGTAGAATCTTTTTACTCAAATAATCGTGGCTGATATCATTTAATGCCAAACAACTCAATATCATAAATATAGAGGATAAAAAACTTAATATTAAAATTACCCAGAAAAATTTTTTCATTTTTACTTCCTGTTCTTTTTTCAAATACATGAGTGATTATAGCACGAAATAAATTTAAGTTCAAGCAAAACACCTTTATAAAAATATTATTTTATAATAATCTAAAACCGTTTTTTGATAATTCAATTAATTCCTTTTTTTTGATGATTCTCAAGTAGCGGATTCTAAAATTGCCCAATGAATCGACGCTTAGGTCGTTTTTTAATTTAAATAATTTTTCAACTTTTTTTGGGGCCGTCCCTGTTTTTTAAACATCGACGGAATCATGCTGGAGTTCAACGAGGCCGACGGTAACGAGGGAATATATAACTTTTGAGAGGTCGAATTCCGAGAAGCCGGTTATAAGAACGATATCGTTTGCTGTTCTTTTCCCATCTATTAGAGAAAGGACCTTCCATTCATTCGGGTTTAGGTTGATATTAGTTGTATCTTCATCTGCGTTTGCGTTTAATGTAAGCATTATTTCAAGAGATGGAACGACTTCACGGATTCGGTCAAGTTCGTCAATTCTTCTTGTTCCTTCCATAATAATATTCTGAATTGAGATGTTGAGAACAAACTCCATGTCTTCGGGAACTATTTCCTTTTCTTCAAAGCGGAAATGTCCGTTTTCCCAATCGAATAATTCATAGATAGATTCTTCCGTTTGGCGCGTTATACCCTCTATCAATCTTTCTTTTGTAATGAACCCTGCTTCGACAAGAATCTCACCGATCTTTTTATTTGAATGCGAATCTCTTTGTATTTTCAATGCTTTGGACAATTGAATATCATTTATTGCTCGGCTTTTTACAAGGATATCCCCGATCTTTTCCTTGTATTTAACAGCCTCCGCATAAATAATATTTCCTTCATAGAAAAAGATTTTTCTTTCGTCAAACTCATTCCATGAATCGAGGGTTCCGGACTTCCTTCCCATGTGCAGAAGCTGCAGAACTTCAGAAAGAGTGAAAAGTTCAAAAGTCCCCCAAAAACTCATAGTGGAATCTCCAAAAGCTTACCAATTAAATAATTTATCGAGGTCTTCTTTTGTCGGAATTTTAGTTTTAGTTTCTTCTTCCTGTTTTGATTTCTCCGCAAGGGTTTTATCAAGAATAGGAGAGAATTCTTTTATTGCTTTTTGCGCATACATTCTCACTAAACCGATCGGTACTTTATTATCAAATATTATAACTAAAATCCCTTTA
>JAQVHJ010000150.1 GCA_028696285.1 bacterium | reverse complement strand
CAACTACCTTATATTCAATAATTACCGGATTGTTTTCCTCCGAAATTGCTAATGTGTCAATTCTTCCGCCATGCACTGGCCCTGTTGAGAATTCAGATGCAATAAACCTGCAATTAAATATCTCTTTGAGGTTAGATTCGACTAAATTTTGAAGTTCTTTCTCATTTAGGAATGATTTCGGTTTAATTAAACCAAGTTTCTGCTTATCTCTGTGAAATAACGGCATAAAACACCTCTCATTTTTGTTTTATAACCAAAAATAGAAATTATTCTAATTTAATTATAACATTCACAAGCATAACTGTCAAGAAGAAAATTATTAAGTTTAGAAAAGATATTTATCTTTAAAAATAAGTAAAAAATAAGTGTCTTCACCTTTGTCCAAATCCGATAAACTTAATTGACGCTAACCGGTAATTATAATTGTCGCTGATAATTCTTATTTTAAAGAGTGACAGATGACAGAGGCCTTCATCTTATCTAACAACATTCAAATTTAGAGTTTATATTATTTTTATAATATTCAATTACATTTTTAAGATATTTTGATTTTATTATATTGTTTTTATTATAGATTTTATCATTCTTATTTATTATTTTTAACATTGATAAAGTTTCCTTAATATTTCTTTTTTCATCAATCAGTAACCAGAACATGATATCAGGAAATCCACAAATAAACCACATCGGATATTGATTTAAATCATATTTACATATTTCATTGATACTTTTAGTAGGTGGGATTTCAGCGTCATAAAATCCATTTATTTTATTAATTGATTCTTGATTCAAATAAAATAAATTTGTAAGAAATTTAAATTTCTTGATATGATAATATTCAATAATGTTTTTTAATATTTCTTTACTCTCATTATCATTTTTTTTCATAAGAAAATCATATAACTCAATGAACTGTTCATCTGTTGCTTGAAAACCATCAAAAATATTTGAATATTTTAAATAGTTCTTGTCATATTCATCCCAATTATAGCCATGTAATCTGTGATTATCTTCAATATTAAAAGGAAATTGAAAAGATATACCACAACTTTTGCATGTTACTTTTATTGTTTTTTTTATTCTTGGTATTAATAAGGTCATATTACATTCTTTCTTCATACATTCAATTGGTATTTTTTTACTTAAATATCTGATATTTTGATTAACTACAATATGAACCTTGCTTAAAATATTATTTATTTTTTGTATAAAAGTATGGTTGTTTAATGGTCCAGATTTATAATCCATCGAAATTATATAATTAATAAAATCATCAATACAACAAAGATTATCTTTTATTTCATCAAATTTTTTTAAATATATTTTATCTTCTTTTTCTATTGTTCTTTCAAATAATAATTTATAATATATTTCAATATCTGTTAGTTGCGGATCGTTATTTTTAAGAACATTAAATCTTGATTTTTGAATTATAGATGTCATTACTTCAGAAGAATTTAATAACAAATTAAATTTGTAATCATCAAACATAATTTGATTTTTAAATAATTCTAATTCGTCTATAATTCCTGCTAAAATTAAGTCATTATTATTATGCCAATCAAAGGAACACAAGTATTTTAAATATATTTCTTTAATTTTATCCGTATAATCAGCTATCGGTATTTCTTCTTCGATAAAATCAATAATATTACTTTTCCTAT
Source organism: bacterium (assembly GCA_028696285.1). Taxonomy (GTDB): domain Bacteria; phylum AUK180; class AUK180; order JAQVHJ01; family JAQVHJ01; genus JAQVHJ01. The sequence goes on along the minus strand of JAQVHJ010000150.1, from coordinate 4,541 downwards.
AAATAAATTCGCTCTTACATTTAGGGCATTTTAATATTGAATTATTGTGAAGGGTAGAAGTTCTAAATTTGGTTCTGCATTTGGGACATTCAAAAAAATAAAACTTTATTTTCATTTTTCTACTTAAACCCTATTTAATTCTTCCCCTTTTTACCCTCAGGGTTATTGTTTATAAATATATATAATTCTCTTAATTTTACTCAATGCCTTTAAATCTCTCATATATTTTCTTTGTGAGCCATGTTTGTACGTCATTTTTAAATTCAGAGTCACCCATTATTTTTTCGAATATTTCCTGATTTGCGTCCATTCGGTCTATGAGTATTTGAATGAATATTTCATCAAATGCATATTTAAAATTTTCCAGAGGGTTATTCTTTGCTCGGACTTTAAGCTCTTCGTTTTCATATAACGCCTGCTCAATCTGTTCAAAATATAATCTGTCCTGATCCGTGAAATCAAATCCGTACTTTTCATTAAGCAGGTTTATTATATTGGATAATTTATCCTTTTCATCTTTGGGTTTGCTGATACCGGCTTCAGTCACGGGGCCTAATTCATGTTCTCCTTGAACCTGTAAAACAAGATCACCTTCACCTATCTTCTGTAATCTGTAATATTCCAAGGCAACTTCATTGTCCAACTTCAATCTCTCTGTATAATCTACCCTGGGAAGTTTTGTCAATAAAAATCTTGAAAAAGAATATAACTTCTCCAAATCAACGTCCATAAAGGGCATTATTTGTGATAAAAACGAATACAACCTGACATATGATGTCAATGATTTCTTGAATTCATCCTGCTGTTTTTCTTCTAATGCTTTATACCTGTCCACCGCAGGATCTATGAATCCATATAATCTTCCCTGGTCTTTCACAGACGATGTTCCCGGTTTATAGAATATTTTTGCAAAACCATTAACTTCTGTTTGATAATATACTTGAGCAGCATCGGTTAAATTTTTAAGGTCATATAAATGGTTGGGGTTTGTTGTCTCGGACATCATCGTCATTTCATAATAAGGCTGGAATGAATCAATTATTGTCTGTCGGTCATTGGCAAAGTCCAATACAAAAGTATCTTCCTTTCCGGGATAAATCCTATTCAACCGAGATAAAGTCTGGACTGCCTTTACCCCCGATAGCTTCTTGTCCACATACATGGTGTGAAGTAACGGCTGGTCAAAACCATATTGATACTTATCTGCGACTAAAAGAACCTGAAACTCTTTCGTTGCAAATTTCTCCGGGAGTTCTTTCTCACCAAATTTATTTAACTGAGCTTCTGTTACCCCGTCCGGGAACAATTCATCCATTAGAGAACCTGAAAATGCAACTAAAGGCCTGATTCCCTTATATTCTTTTTCTTTTATATATCTTTTAAACTCAAGATAGAATTTTAAGGCATGTTTTCTTGAAGCAGTAACTACCATTGCTTTTGCTTTTCCGCCGATCTTCTTCATGGTTATCTGCCTGAAATGTTCAACCATAACCTCTGTTTTCTGGGAAATATTAGTAGGATGTAATGACGCGAAACGGCCTATTGCTTTCACTGCTTTCTTCTTATTTAACAAGGGATCGTCTTCAATTGTCTTATTAAACCGGTAATATGTTTCATATGTCGTATAGTTTTTCAAAACATCAAGTATGAATCCTTCTTCAATTGCCTGGCGCATGGAATAAAGATGAAATGGTTTGGGTTTTCCTTCTGAGTCTTTTGTTCCGAATACTTCGAGCGTTTTCTGTTTGGGTGTTGCAGTAAATGCATAATAACTGATATTCTTCTGCGGTCCACGTTTTTGAATCACTTCTCGAATAATATCTTCGTCATCTTGAACAGATGATTCAATCTCATTTTCAATTTTCTGTGATTCTTCCAGAGAAATATCTTTACCTGTTAATGCTTCGGTCATTTTCCTGCTGGCTTCACCGCCTTGACTGCTATGTGCCTCATCTATTATAACTGCATAGCTTTTGTTCGGTGTTTCTGTTAAATGTTTTAAGGCATATGGAAATTTTTGGAGTGTGGTAATTACAATACTTGTTCCTTTTGTAATGGTATCTGCAAGTTGTTTTGAATCTTTATCTATTCTTTGTACCACTCCTGTTTTATGTTCGAATTGATAAATAGTATTCTGCAATTGCTGGTCAAGGACATTTCTGTCTGTAACAACAATAATTGAATCAAAGACCTTTTTATCAAGGTCATTGTACAATGAAGATAATCTGTACGATAACCAGGCAATTGAATTACTCTTACCGCTTCCGGCTGAGTGTTCTACTAAGTATTTCTGACCGGGACCGCTTTCTTTAGAATCACTGATTAACTTTCTGACAACATCTAATTGGTGATATCTTGGAAATAGAATAGATTCTTTGTAATATTTCTTGCCTTCGATATTGAATTCTTCTTTTTGAAGATGGATATACCTGCCTATTATTTCCGACCAGGAATCTATAGACAGTATGTCTTCCCAGAAATATGCTGACTTATATGTAGATTGATCATTAGGCGGATTACCGGCTCCAAAATTATAACCTTTATTGAACGGGAAAAATCTGGTATTACTACCTTCAAGTTTCGTTGTGAAATAGATTTCGTCAGGATCAATAGTAAAATGTACAATTGCCCGTTTTTTAAACTGGAATAAAAGTTCCCGGGGATCACGGCTGGTCTTATACTGTTCAATAGCTTCCTTCACCCTTTGACCTGTAAAATGGTTCTTGAGTTCAATTGTAGCAATAGGCAATCCATTTAAAGATAATAATAAGTCGATACTCTTCTTATTTTTTGTGGAGAAATAAACCTGTCGTGTAATATGATGCTTATTTAAATTATAGAGTTTCAGTGTGTCAGGATTAAGTCCGCTGTCCGGTTTAAAATATGCAAGTTTAAATTTAATCCCGCTATCGGTGATCCCATGCCTGATAACATCTATCATGCCACGGAGTTCTAATTCCTTTGTTAATCTTTGAAGGAATTTATTAACTGTATCGTCCTTATAATAAGATTTTAGTAGCTCCCACTCTTTAGGTTGTGAACTCTGTACAAACTCAATAATAGCATTTACATCCAAAGCCAATTCACTATTGAAGTTTTCTGACTTCCCTTCAAACCAGCCATGCGTAGTTAAATTCTCAATAATAGCCGATTCAAATGTGGATTCCTTATGAATATCATAATTCATTTTTCTTTCTCACTTTATTAGTTATATTTTAAATAACTTTTACCTTTCCGGTTACAACTTCGTAAATTAACGATGTCTTATATTCTTTTAATAATTCTATTTCTTTTTGGATTTCGGATATGGTTGCGTCAATACGTTGGTTTTCTTTTTCTATGTGTTTTACAATTACATTCTGTTCCCCTATGGGAGGAATAGGTAATACAATATCTCTTAACTTAGAAGAATAAGTATGGACAATAATCTCCCCTCTGGCATTTCTTGCCTTTTGAAAAATAACAAAATTACTATTAAGTGAATAGCTTAAAAATAAACTGTCACAAATTGATGGAGTAAAAATAATAATATCACCACCTACATATACGATATGATTACCAAGGTATACAATATTTTTTCCAATATCTTCAACTGTTTCACCAGATCCAGTAAATAATATATCACCTTTATTTATTGCTTTTGAACCTCGTGCAGTTTCTGGAGAAATATGGTTAACAATATTAGATGTTTTTATATTGTATTTTGTATATATATCTCCATATAAAATTGCTGGCAAGCCCTGCTCTATTAATTCTGATCGAGAAATCCCCATGCCTTTTGTGAAAAAACCCAAGGTTGCTAATCTCCTTATTTCCCAATGTTCAGGGATTCCTCCAAACCAATCGATCCCGGATGGTTTAAATTTAGCATCGGGATCAATTCCTTTAGTGACTGCATGGTTTATTGTGGCAGTCCTCTCCTCTTTATAAAGCTCTATCAATTTTTCTTTCTTCTCAATTAAAGTGTCTATCTTCTCAGTTTTATCATCAAGATAATTTGCAATTGCTGTTTGTTCAGTTTTAGGAGGAATTATTATAGGAATTTTTGACATCATATTATTCATTAACTTCGGATTAATGTCAAGTCTAACAGAATATTTAGTACCTAAATTTAAATAATATGGTAAATATTTTACTTCAACCCTATTCCAATTTTTAGGTTGAATTGTTCCACAAACATTAGTACAATTAAATTTACCTTCTCTGTAAAAAACAGTTCCCGCATTTGCTCCGTCAGTTGTCCAAGTAACATATTCTCCTTCGAAATCAAATGTATTAATAAATCCCATTATGCCCTCATTCTCTGTTTGAGAACTATACACAGGATATTTTCCATGATTATTTTCTATTTCAATATGACTGATAACTCTTCCTCTACCCAAATTACTTATTCTTCCAACTGTAGCAATTTCCCAATATTCAGGAATTTCACCTATCCATTCAATTCCGCTGTCTTTATATTTATCGTATTTTTTCATATTAAGTTATCCAGTAATTCCTTACCTTTTTCTGTAATCGAATATTTCTGTTTTGAACTGTTT
>JAQVHJ010000149.1 GCA_028696285.1 bacterium | reverse complement strand
GCACATAGCAGATGGATTTATCGGAGGATTATCCGAGTGGCTGAATAATGAGTGCAAACTTGAAGTTACCGTAGCGGAACAGAATGAAAAGATAAAGCCCCCGCATATCTATCTTGCCCCGACCGGGAAACATATGAAGATAAATGCGCATGGAAGAATACAATTAACAGATGAACCGCCTATTAACGGGTTAAAGCCGGCGGGAGACTATTTGCTTGAATCGGCTGCAGAAGCATTCAGGAAAAATGTGATAGCAGTTATTATGACAGGGATGGGTAATGACGGGTCACGCGGCGTTGTTAAGGTTAAACATTACGGCGGAGAAGTAATTGCACAGAATGAAGAGACCTGTGTTGTTTTTGGAATGCCGAAGGCAGCGATAGAAACGGGGAATGTTGACAAGGTGGTTTCTCTTGAGAATATTCCTAAGGTGGTAATAAAAGTAATGCAGAAGACGGAGGCATAATTTTGGAGAACAAGGAGATGCTGGTTCCGGACAATATCGTTGAAGATGTTAAAAATTTTATCTCGATGAGAACCGGAATTAAATTTAATGATGACAAAACAAATTCACTGAAGGAATTAATTAAGAAGCGTTTAGAATATCATAAGAACAAGGTTTTGCCGGAGAATTATCGGCTAATGCTTATTGATAAAAGCACGGATGAATACCGTCAGCTTTTAAACAGGTTAACCAACCATGAAACATATTTTTTCAGGAATAAAACGCATTTTCAGGGATTGAAGGATTTCATAATTCCTCAAATAATAAAGAGAAAGAAAGCGGAAGAAGAGATAATCATCTGGAGCGCGGGAAGTGCGACAGGGGAAGAGCCCTATTCTCTTGCGATGTACTTGAAGGAATATTTTTATGATAATAACTTAGCCCGATTTAAAATATTCGGTACGGATATTTCCAATGAAGCTGTTGAAAAATCAATGATAGGAATATTTTCGAGGAGATCGTTCAGGGATCCTTCCAATCAGATTTTTATGGATAAGTACTTTATTCAGGATGGGGAATTCTTTAAGATAAAAAATGACATAAAAAACATGGTAATCTTTCAGACCTCCAATCTCATGGATGGTGAATATCCTCTAGCCGATACGTCGAAAAAGATCGATCTGATTCTGTGCAGGAATGTTTTTATTTATTTTGACCATGACAGCATCCGTCGTGTTACGGATAAATTTTATAATATTCTTCATGACGATGGTTTCCTGATAGTCGGCCATTCAGAAGCAATAAACCAGATAACAGATAAATTTCAGCCGATGATTTTAGGAGATACTTTTGTTTTTCAGAAAACAATAACAAAAAAGAGTACGGACAGCTTTTTGAAACAACTGGAAGTAAGGCCTCTTTCTCCAGAGATCGTTTTAAAGAGCAAGGAACTGGACCGAGAGAAGGAAAAGATAAAAGAGTCCCGGGAATTACGAGTAGGCCTTCAAATAGAGGACAGGTTGTTTGAAGAAGCGTTAGAAGATTTTAATTATGAACATTTCAACAAAGCCCTTGAGAAGGTTGAAGGACTTCTTAAGATCAACCCCAAGAATGAATACGGTATTATTTTGAAAGCGAACATTCTTGCGAATGAAAGGAAATACGACTGGTCGGAGAGATTGTGCAAAGAGGTCTTGGAGATTAATCCGATAAATGAAGAGGCATATTTTCTTTTGGGAATAATTTGTATTGAGAAGGAAGATTTCACTTCAGCAATTAAGTATTTCAAGCAGGTCTTGTTTTTAAATCCTAACTGCGGTTACGGATATTTTGAACTTGCGTTCTCATTCCAGCAGTTGCGCCTTTATTCGGAATCCTTAACCAATTATCAGAATGCAATTACAGTTTTGAAGAGTAATTCGAAATCCTGCTTTAAAACATTCCGCGGGATTTTTGATAATATTCAGTTGATAGATTTCTGTAACTTCAATATTAATCAGATAAAAAAAGTATACAGGGGGTAACAAATAATGGCAAAGAAGACCATTCTCTATGTAGAGGACAGCTCTACATTAGTCAACATGGTTAAATATTACTTTGAGAGCGAGGGTTATTTAGTTTTGAGTGCGGAGAATGTTGATGATGCGATTGCAATAATAAATAAACTGCAGAAGATAGATTTATTTCTACTTGACATTGTTTTAAGGGGGACGCATAAAACCGGGTATAATTTAGTAAAGGAGATTCGCAGTCATGATATTTATCAGGATGTCCCCGTCATAATAACATCCAGCCGTGATGCAAAGCGTTCAGAGATAACAGCCTTGCGTGCCGGAGCATCGATGTTTGTTCCGAAGCCTTATGACCTTGATGAATTATACGGTCATGTTGAGAAGTTAATTAACGAATCAAAAAAGAGATAAAAAGAGATGAGTGCTTCATCGGAACAGATGAATTTCCTGTTGCTTTATATTGCGGACCATAACTTTGCAATAAAGATAACAAATGTGGTAGAGATCATTAAGATGGTCAAGATAACCACCACCCCTAAAAGCCCTGAATTTGTAAAGGGTATTATTAATTTCCGGGGAGTTGTAATTCCCGTAATAGGTCTTGCAGAATTGTTTTCAATGGAATACAAAAATGATATTTTAAACAGGGCAATTATTATTGTTTCCAACAACAATGAATTGAGCGGATTAATAGTAGATGATGTTTCAGATATAAGAATAGTTGATGCAAGTAATATAGATAAACCTTCAAAACACATTCCTTTTTCAAACTTTCTTCTTGGAATTCTGAGAGAGGAAGATGATCTGATTTTCATTTTGGATTTGAAGAAAATAATTTCTTTCGAAGAAAAAGAGATTATTAATCAATTAGAATTGGATTTGGGGTCAAAAAAAGATGGCAAAATATAAAAAGGATTTAAGCGAGAAAGAAATAAATAACATCCTTTCCAAGCGTGCGGAAGAGCTTGCGAAGGAGATTAAGATGGAGATCCAGACCGGGCGTGAGATTCTTTCGTTCCGCCTTGGCCGGGAATGGTACGGCCTGGATCTTGACAAGTATAATGCGATAGTAAGAGAGTTTGAGATAATATCGCTTCCTTATGCCCTTGAATGCTCAAAAGGAATAATAAATTTAAAAGGCAATATTATTCCTGTTCTTGATTTAAAGAGGCTCTTGGAATTGAATCAGGAGGAAGAGGAAGGGAAGGAAGAATATATCTGTATAATTTTCTTCAGTGATATAAGGATAGGATTTTTAATTGACGAGATAGGCGAAATAATTTCTGTCTCAAAGGAAAAGATTACGCCGCCGTTGTCAACGATAGACAGATTAAAGATAGAATACATTGAAGGAGAGTTTAAGTATGACAATCAGATCATTACTTTACTTGAGATCGACAATGTTTTATCGTCAGAAATTAAAACATTCCATAAACCGGAGGAATGACAATGAAAGATGATTTAAAAGAGCTATTATTACAGGAACAGATAGAGAAGGAGATTCAGCTTGCAAAGAATGGATTTATAGACCGTTGGATTGCGGTAATTGTATCCCTGGTCCTTATTTTTCTTCTGAAATTTACGGGGATAATTGAGATACCGTTTTTGTATATTATCTTCTTGGCAAGCATACCTATTATTCAGAATGTTTTTATTTATTTTGTCATTATCAAAAATAATAAATACTCACTTGCATTCAAGTATATGTTTCCCGTTACAGATTTACTGGTAATTACATTAATCATGCCATATACCGGGTATAATGTCAGTCCGTTTTTTGTCCTGTATTTTCTCGGGATTATTCATAATTCCCTGGAATTAGGATTGAACATGTCTCTTTATACGGCGTCTCTTTCAATGCTTGCTTATTTTATTGTTCTTCTTATCGGGGGCCAGCTTGGCAAGATTGAATTTACGAAGACTGTAATTGTTTTTGAGGTTCTAAAGATAATTTTTACACTTTACGTCAGTTTCGGTTCAGGTTTCCTTGCGGGAAATTTCCTTAAGAGACAGCAGGATATTCGAAAGATAATGGCGCAGGTAGAGAAGGGTGATCTGAATGTAGAGGTTGAGGTTCAAGGGAAAGATGAATTAGGCTGGCTTATGTTCAGTTTTAAGAACATGCTTAAGAGCATTCAGAATATCGCGGAGTATTCAAAGATAATAGCCGGAGACGATTTATTTAACCAGCGCCTGGACGAGAAGATTCCGGGTGAGCTGGGGGAAGCTTTCTGGGAGATGATCTCAAAGCTTCGGAAGCTTGCGGTTCAAGCGAAAGAGATAGCTTCCGACAATTTAAAGAGCAGGGAATTATCAGAAAAGATGTCGGGGGACCTTGGAACCGCATTTTCTGAAATGGTTGATAACCTTTTACGTTTAAGTTCAATTGCAGAAGTTATTGCCGGCGGCGATCTTAGGTTAAATAATTTATCGGACAGACAGGGTGATTTAAATCAATCCTTTAAGGAAATGGTATTGAATTTGAAGGATGTTGTAATAAAGATCAAAGAAGCCGGATTAAAGATAGCCTCTTCTTCCGCAGAAATACTTTCTTCAAGTGAGGAGCTTGCCTCCGGTGCCGGAGAACAGGCGGCGTCTGTAGAAGAGACCAGTTCGACAGTTGAGGAGTTCGCGACCACTGCCCGTCAGATTGCAGAGAATGCAGAGATAGTTGCCAAGCTTGCAGAACAGACTTTGAAGATTACGCAGGACGGAACGAGTGTAATGGAAGACGCCCTCAAGAGTATTGAAGGGATAAAAGTGTCGTCACAGAATACTTCAAAACGGATACTTGAACTTGGTGAAAAATCCACACGGATCGGGAATATAGTTGAATTGATAGATGAGATATCAAGCCAGACAAAACTTCTCGCGTTGAATGCGTCAATTGAAGCGGCCGGCGCGGGTGAGGCAGGAAAAAGGTTCGGAGTGGTTGCGGTTGAAATTAAAAAGCTTGCGGAGAATGTTGCCGAATCCACTGAAGAGATAAGGAATCTAATTAATGAAATACAGCTTTCCATCAATTCATCCATAATGTCAACCGAAGATGAGATTAAGAAGGTTGACGAGGGTGTTATTTATTCAAGGAAGGTTAACGACCTATTGCGTAAGATTTATGATATGGTTGAAAAGACAACCGATGCCGCAAAACAGATTTCATTTGCTACCCAGCAGCAGAAGACAGCGGGAGAACAGGTAGTATTTACAATGAAGGATATTGCAAATGTAACGAAACAGTCTGCCGTCAGTACGAAGCAGGTTATGAACTCAACGGAAGCCCTGAATAATTTAGCGGAAGAGTTTAAGTCAATTGTTCAAAAATTTAAGGTTGAATAATAATATTTAAAGGGGGAAAAATATGTCCAAGAGATTTGCTCTCTTAGCAAGATTCACAAAATATGAATTTTTTATTTTCATCTCTCTTGCTGCAATTATAACAGTAACCCTGTCTTTTGGAAATAATTTTACAGAGGAACAGAAAAGAGTCGTCTTAATATTCGGGATAATATTCGGCCTTGCTCTTTTTGCTGCCTTCATGGTTTTTGGCGCATTCTTTTTAAAACCATACGAAGATTTTATAAACAAGGATGATGACCACATCCGGAGATCGGATAATATTACAGATATGACGCGCGGATTTCTTAATTTACCGATGAAATTCAGTTTAATCGGTGCAGGAATGATCTTTGCTGCATTTCTAATAGGAATTGTTTTGTTAATTATTCTTACCGGTTTGAATCACGTTGCTGCAATCAGGCTTGTTCTGATTAATGCAGGGATATGCATTCTTTATATTCTTGTCAGCCTTCATCTGCTAAGTTATTTCACACAGGAATATGTACGTTTTTTAATTAATTTCATTGATGGTGATATTCAGTTCCCGAAGCTCAGCTTATTTAAAAAGATTTTTTTAACATTAGTTGTTATCTGCCTGTTAGTTCTGTTTAATATTGGTGTAATTGCATTTACTCAGGCTGAGAACGTAGTTTTTCAACAGGTTACGGAACTTCTTTTAAAAAATCTTCAAGAAGAAGCACTTAATTACGAAGGAGATTTAAATGCCTTAAAACCGATAACGTGGGGTGTTAAAGGGTATTCATATTTCATTGATAAGGAAGGTAATATAGTCGGGAAGCATTTGAAAGAAATAAAAACAATTGATGAAGAAGATGGAATGGTTGATTGGATTAAAACAGAGATATTATCAAAGGAAGATGGGATTATAGAAGATTTTAATACGATGAAGATATATGTCTTTGCGACCATTCCCGGCACGGAAATAAAATATATCTCGGCATTATATTATCTAGATGATTTTGCAGCAAAAGCAATCAGTAAATTCATTATAAGTTTACTGCTCTTTACTTTATG
>JAQVHJ010000148.1 GCA_028696285.1 bacterium | reverse complement strand
GTTTCTAATTGCATACCCTTCGGGGGAACTGCTTGTAATGCATGCGCATTCGGAGTTCTTTGAAACATCATTTGAAATGGGCGCGATAGGTTTAACTGCGTTTTTATTCTTCTTGGGCTTCTTAATTAAATGCAGCTTTAAAAGCAAATATAAAACAGGATTTTATTTTGGTGCCGGTATCTTAATGCTGATGATTACAAATCTGTTCGGAGTAAACCTGAGATACTTCCCAAGTCAATTTCTTTTTTATACATTGGCAGGGCTTATCGCGGGGACGGTTCCTTTAAAAAATAAACTGAAGTCCGATTTAAAGTGGGGGATTATCCTTTTTCTCATTTTCATTTTAATCGGTTTTTTCGGGATCTCCAAAAGTATCAGGAACTATCTTTCAGACCGTTATCTTTGGAAGGCAAACCAGCTTCAGTATTACAATCGGAGTTCAGAAGCCCTGGAATTTTACAATAAATCAGTCTCATTAAATAAATACAATCATTTTACTGTCTACAACAGGTTCAGGACATTAACCCAGATACATAACTATAATGAAGCTCTTGCAGACTTTGAGATGCTCAATCTTGAGTTTCCTTTTTATCGAGATATTCATATCCAAGCTGCAAAGATATATACAGATATCTCAAAATTTGAATCTGCAGAAGAGGAATTTATTAAGGAAGAGTCCATCTCAAGATTATCCTCGGATCTCTATGTAGAGTGGGGATACTCCCGTTTTAAAAATTGCTTTGAGCAGGGCGGGATTGCAAATGTTAAGAAGCGCCGTGATGAGATAATTGAAATTTATGAAAAAGGTCTTGAAATCAACCCGGGAAATGTGTTATTATTAGATAATCTTGGTAACCTATATGTCCTTCTCGGAATTAAAACGGAAGCTCTTCGGTATTTTGAAAGGGCGTTTCAGATTAGCCAGGAGCAGGAGATGAAGATACTTGTGAAGATCATTGACTTGAGGATCCAGACTGCCGGTTATAAGGACGCGGTGAGACTTTTGGAGAGGTATAAGGAAGACATTACTCCGGAAGAATTGGAACGGTTCAGGACAGCATTGAAAAGTAAAGGAGTTAATATTGAATTTTAAACAGGTTTTCAAATGGGGTCTTTTAGCAGTTTTCATCTTATTTTTTTCCGGGATCATTATTTCTCTCTCTCCGAAATTCTATAATATTGTTGTGATCAAGGATACCATGCTCTTTTATTTAGGAGCAATATTATTCATCGGGACTTCAATGTATGCCTTCTTATTTCCGGAAGATATCAGGTTTTCAAAAATGGATCTGCCTGTTGTTGCATTTATTTTCTTTACTATTGTATCTTTTATTTTCTCTTCATCGAAAAGTTATTCCTTTTATTACCTTGCGATATTTATTTCATACTTTGTAATATTTTTTTCTGCACGTATCTTTTTGAATGAGAAGAAAACCTTTGATGTAATATATTTTCTACTAATACTTGTAGCGTTGCTTGTTACAATTTACGGGATATTTCTGCATTTCCACATTGACATCCTGAATTTCTATGATGACCCTGAAACTATTAAACGTACCCCGTCAACAATGGGTAATCCTAATTTCTTCGCGGGTTTCCTGATTCTGACTTTATTTCCCGCGGTATCCGGGGTATTCTATTTCAGAAATATTATTCTGAAGGTGTCTTCCGGATTCACTTCAGGCCTGATCTTATATTCAATCCTCTTGACAAGAACCCGCGCTGCTTTTGTTGGGTTACTTGCGGGGATAATTATCTTTGCCGGAATTTTCCTTTATAAAATCCTTTCCGATTCAAAGTTAAAGGAAGATTTCCGGAAACTGCTGAAAATATTTATTCCTGCGTCACTCCTGTTAATCATCTTAATATTTTTCATAGCTCCGGAAGGGTACTGGAACAGGCTCACTGCAGCAATTAACCTTAAATCCGTTTCAACTACCATGTTCAGGATTTATACCTGGAACTCAACGCTCAAGATCATAAAAGACCATCCTGTTTTCGGGTCAGGAGTCGGTACGTTCAGGGTAGAATATCCTTCAAGGAAGAGCAAGAGAATATTCATGTTTGAAGAGCATCATAACGCAGAAACCATCCACGCCCATAATGAATTTCTCGAGGTAATCTCCGACACCGGTTCCTTCGGAATGTTATCTTATCTCTGGATTCTTATTACATTGATATTTATCTTTTTCTCCGTAATAAAGCGATTGAAAAATCTCAGATTCTTCTTTTTATACCTGGGAATCTTTACTTCGGTATTTGCATCTCTTGCGAATAATTTCTTCTCTGTAAACATGCGTTATGTCTCCTCGGGCGTAACTTTCTGGATACTTCTCGGCTTGATTTTCGGTCTGATGAATCTTAACATTAAATCAGATACAGACTCGGTTAAAGCAGCAGTCAGGAAATTTTCAATTATATTTTTAGTTATATCCTTATTATGGAGTATTGTCATAATCCCGAAAGCAGTCCGATACTACCGTTCGGATAAAAATCTTAAAACGGCGGTTGAACTGTCAAAAATGGCCGTTACCGCAAACATGCGTGGAAGTCTGATCTTATCCTTATATTATTACGAGGTTGCTCGGGGTTATTATATTAAAACACTTAAGTTTGACAGGAACAATGTCATTGCCAATTATTTCATGGGTAACCTTTACCAGGATGCAGGTGAATTAATGAGGGAGTCGGAAAGATTTAATAAAGAGGCCGTGGAGATTGAGAGTAATATAAAAATGCTTAGAACTGCTGCTGCAAAGGAGATACCCGGTTCAATGCGCAGGGTTGATATTGAGAAGAAGATCAATGACAGCATCCTCCTCCTGAATACCGCTAAAAAACTTCTATCAGACTTGAAGAATCCTGCCAACGCCTTTGAAAAATCAATTGAATATTACAATGTTGTAGTGAAGAATTCTCCGTACTATGTCCAGATTCATTATCATAAAGGACGGGCATTACGGAACCTGAACAGGTTCGAAGAGGCAATTACAGAATTTGAAATGTATCTCAAGCAGAATCCGGTTGATTTTGAAGCATACTTCATTTTAGCTGAGCTGCACAGGAAAACGGGTAACCAGAAACGTATGGATGAATTAAAAGAAGAGCTGGTAAAAGAAGTTAATGAAGATCTCCGTATATTCCCTTCGTATCTCCCGCTCCATTTCACTTTATATAAGCTGAGCATCTCCGAGAATAAACCGGAAGAAGCTGAAAGGATACTGCTTGAAATGTTCAAGCTTCCTGATATACATCTGAATAAGGGATTCGACCGCGCAGTATATCTGCTGTATTCACAGTACATATCGTCAAAGCAGTTCAAGAAAATAGACGAGTTTAAGAAAGCGTATCTTTTTAATAATCTGAAAACATTTGAATAGATTAAATGAAAAAATTTTTATGTTTACTGATTTTCACTTGTTCAATCCTTCTTCCTATCTTTTCCGAACAGTTCATCTTCAAGGTAAATATCATTTCTATATCTGACCGGTTATACCTTTCTCAAAACGGTCTATGTAGAATAGGTTCTGAAGGTGATGATACCCTGGTTTTTCTCGGGGGAGAAGATACTTTTGATATTCTTGACAGATACGGAATGAAGTATGCTTTTTATCCTGCTCCTGTTTATAGAATTGATTCAAGGTATCATTCATATCCAGAAACAGTAACAATTTTAAGTAACTATGAAATCTCACATTCATCCATAGCAAAGGTATTTGATGTCGGAGATGCCTGGGAGAAAACAGTCGGGGGGAATACCTACAATTCAAATTATGGTTCACGAGAGATCTATGCCCTGAAGATCTCTGATAATCCGGGTGTGAATGAGGATGAGCCTAACATCCTGTTCATGGGCGGACATCATGCCCGTGAACCTCTTTCCGTGGAAACATGTCTTACTATAATTGAATATCTCATTACTAATTATACGGTTAATTCAGACGTTGAGTCCTGGGTAAACTCGAACCAGATTTGGATAATACCGGTTGTAAATCCGGATGGACACAATGTCGTGTATACCGATACAAATATTTGGTGGAGGAAGAACACCCGGGATAACGACGGCAACCATTCCTGGGCTGTCTCCGGGGACGGTGTTGATATCAATAGAAATTACGGCTGGTTCTGGGGCGGGGTCGGTTCAAGTTCAAATCCGAGTTATGAAACATATCATGGAACTGAGCCTTTCTCAGAACCTGAAACGCAGGCCATAAGGGATTTTGCAGAATTTTACAAGCCTGTTTTCTCTATTTCATATCATACTTACGGGGAACTGGTTCTTTATCCGTTCGGATATAGTTATACCGCTGAGACTCCTGATTTGGATGCTTTAAGTAATATTGCAGAGAATATAGCTTCAAAAATTTTTAAGCAGAATGGAACAGAAAATTATACACCAAAGCAGAGTGTTGACTTATATCCTGCAACAGGCGATTCGGACGACTGGTTATACGGTGAGTTGGGATGCTTCTCCTTTACCGTTGAGATGGCAACTGAATTCATACCGCAGGGTGAAACGACTATTAACACTATCTGCAACAACAACCTTCAAGGGGCTTTGTATCTCTTTGAGAGAATTGCCGGGAGCGGTGTTACGGGTATTATCTTCGACTCTGTTACGGGAGAACCGATCAAAGCAGAGATTAAAATCTCTCAGATAGACACATCAACCCTGACTCCCCGATATTCAGATAAAGAATTCGGACGGTATTTCTGGGTTCTGGACCCGGGACAGTATAATTTAATAGTTTCCACTCCGGGATATATAACTTATACAAGTCCTGTCATTGAAACCGGTATTTACCGCACTGAATGTAATATCGGCCTGATAATGAAAGGACCTGATTACATTTCTTATTCGTTTGCCGAGGTTCCTGAAGGTAACTCATACCCGGAACAGGGAGAGACAGGTATTTTAAGTATTTCTCTTGA
The DNA here is from genome assembly GCA_028696285.1 of bacterium. GTDB lineage: Bacteria > AUK180 > AUK180 > JAQVHJ01 > JAQVHJ01 > JAQVHJ01. The sequence goes on along the minus strand of JAQVHJ010000148.1, from coordinate 1,440 downwards.
AGCCGGGGATGTCAATTCATATAAGGATCTTACCTGGGAATTAGATTCATCAAGTAGTTATTTAGATATCTTAACATCAACAGGATTGATCTCAACCCTGAATTCGGGCGATACCGTTTCATTCCTGGTCCAGGTTCATTTCAGCGGCAATTTCGAATATGAAGAGATACCGGTTAACCTGAGTATCTCGGATACTTACGGTAGAACCTGGCTCTCTAATTTCAATATAAAGGCCGGTGACTCAACTCCCCCTGTGATTTCAGATTTAGGGCCAAGCGGGAAGATCTCAGAAGAGTTCAGAGAGATTTCTGCAGTAATCTCTGATTCAGGGATAGGGGTAGATGCAGATTCAATCTCTCTTACTGTTGACGGGAAGAAAATTAATTCTTCTTACTTCTCTTTTTCTGAGGATACGGGTATATTTAAATATAAACCATATAAAAAATGGCAGGAAGGAGTTCATAAATTTACCATTGAATGTGAGGATAAGATCGGGAACACTGTTTCTGTTTCACAGCAATTCTTCTTCAGTAAGGAAAGGAATTTAATAGGGGAGATTAAAATAGTGCCCAATCCTGTAAAAAGCAGTACAGAGCTTGTTAAAATTTACTTTCCTTATTCTTCCCCGGGAACAGAGATTAAACTGAAAATATTTAGTTTATCAGGAGAGTTAGTCTGGGAAAAAACAGGATATACTCAGGATAGCCTGTCGGATGATTTTATTCTCTGGCCACTAATAAATCAAGCAGGAAATAAAATTGCATCAGGAGTATATCTATTATCAATTGAGTTTAACCCTGCCCCCGATTCCGGAGATAAAATAATCTACAAGAAAATCGCCGTTTTGAAATAAATCTATTCAAATTCCGTTAATATATGTAGAGAGTAAAAAGAGCCGACCCGGCTCTTTCACATCTTTAGCTTTTCTTCTGATTACCGTTTACCGTTACCGTCAGTTTTGGATTGCTGCGTACCCTTCAGTCCCCGACGCATCGCTGCGCTTGCTAGATCTCGACTTCGTCTCGATAACGCAATGACGTTACCACGAATCACATGTTTTAACCTGACGATGTATTATGTTCAAATGATACGGGCGAAGGCCCTTCGCCCCTACAGAGTGTATCAAATGTTTATAATACAAATCTCTTCGATTTTCGAATCACGAATCACGAATCACGAATCACGAATATGGATTGCCACGCTCCTTTCAGTCCCCGACGCATCGCTGCGCTTGCTAGATCTCGACTTCGTCTCGATAACGCAATGACATTATTACGAATCACATGTTTTAACCTGACGATGTATTATGTTCAAATGATACGGGCGAAGGCCCTTCGCCCCTACAGAGTGTATCAAATGTTTATAATACAAATCTCTTCGTTTTCGAATCACGAATCATGAATCACGAATCACGGTTCACGGGTCACGTTTAACGGTTTT
>JAQVHJ010000147.1 GCA_028696285.1 bacterium | reverse complement strand
AATAAATAATCTTATAATGTCGTCTATCAGATTTACTATATCGTCAATAACTTTTCCTGCCTTTTTATCATCAGAAATTTGACCGATATCCTCAAGGGGGAAATACAGTTTATGTTTAAACTCACCTGAAAAAAGAGGGCAGTTACTTTCGTCTTGACAAAGAATAATAACAAGATCAAAAACAATTTCAGGAAGTTCAGAAAATGATTTCGGGTACTGGTCAGAGAAATCTATCTGTTTTTCTTCGAGATATTTTTTTATAACAGGTTTAATTTCAATTCCGGGTTCACTTCCTGCGGAATAAAAGTTATGATTTGGAAAAGTATTCTTGGAAACAGCTTCTGCAAGTTGAGATCGAGCCGAGTTTTCTTTGCAAATAAATAAAATATTAAATTTTTTCTTCATTGTCTCCCGTTTTTTATTATTTAAGTTATTTTAACAGATTTATTGTCAATTTTCAATGTTTTTCCTGAGAAATAAAAGTGAAATTAATTGAAATGTATTTCGTAAATATTTACATAAACAAGGAGATGAGCATGAAACGATTTATTAAATCATTGTTTTTTCTGGTTTTTCTCGTGTTCTTATCAGTATTCGCATTCAGTCTGAATTTTGAGATAGGGGATCCGGTTATTTATAAATCATTAGTGATTTTTCCGGTTATTAATCCTGAGTCGCAGGAACCACCCCATGATTATATAACCTTAGCCGATGCGTTAGCGGAAGACCTTCTTGATATTAAGGAGATAGATGAAGGCGGAAGTGTGAATACACTAAGCGCTACGAACAAGTCAAACCGGTACATTTATTTAATGGCGGGAGATATAATTGAAGGCGCAAAGCAAAACAGGACGATAGGTGTCGATGTGATTCTAAAACCATTGGCGAAGAATGTGAAGATTCCTGTTTTTTGTGTTGAACAGGGCCGCTGGACATATGCTTCAGATGAATTTTCAAGCAGAAATAAAGTTGCAACAGGTAAAGTCAGAAGTGCTGCAAATTACGACGGGAACCAAAGCCAGGTTTGGACAGAAGTTTCAAAAACCAATTCATTATTAAATACACAGAATGAAACGGACGCATTAACGGAGATGTATGATTCAGAAGAGATCATAAAAAAAGTTAAGGAGATAAAGACAAAATTCATTGACCTCCCTTCAAAGAATCCCAAGATGGTCGGAGTTGTAGTCTTTATAGGGAAGGATGGGATTTTGGATGTTTTCGGGAATCATCTTCTCTTTGAAAAGAAGTGGGAATCACTTTTAGAATCATATATAATTGATTCTCTGTCTGCAGAACAAACAGCTGCATTACCATCCAAATCATCTGCGAAAAATTTTCTTCAAACAGCTATTGAGACCAAAGAAAAAGAGAAGCAGTCCGGGATAAATACGGAAGTATATAAAGTCGAATCAAAAGATGTTAAAGGAACGCGAGTTAAAGATGATGACGGAAATGACCTGCATATAAATGCAGTTAAATAATAAACCTTTCTTCGTGATGACCTCCTTTCTTATTTCCAAGTTTGGGCGGGTTCAATACCCGCCCTCTCTATTTTAGTAAGAAAAAAGAAGCGTGGGATAGAAATAAACTTCTTGAATAAATGCAATTCCTATGTTATAATTCAGATAAGAATAATGGTGGAGAGATGAGAAAATTGATTAAAGAATATAAAAAATTAAATCAGAAAAAATACAGGGAGGACCAAAAACTGTTTTTGGTGGAGGGGATGAAAATAAACAGGATGTTATGGTCAGATAAACCTGAACTTGTAAAGCAAGTTTTATATTGTCAGGAAAGATTGACAAATGATGAATTTGAGGATATCACACAATTACCTTTTTTAAAGGAAGCAATTACAGAAAGTGAATTGAATGCTATTTCCGATACCGGCACCCCTCAACCTGTAGTTTCTGTCGCAGCAATTCCCGCTTCATTTTTCAATTTTAATGGAGATGATTATACCCGATCAGACCTGATAATATTCCTGGACAGAGTTCGTGATCCCGGGAACTTAGGAGTAATAATAAGAACTTCTATCTGGTTCGGATTCAACAGGTTTATTTTGTTTAACTGTGCAGACTTGTTTTCTCCTAAAGTTATCAGGAGCACCGGCGGCGCAGTATTTGAAGATGCCAAGATATTCATTACAGATGTCTTTCCAGAAGAATGTATTGCAAAGCTTAAAGATTCAGGATTTAAGATTATTACTACTGAAATGACAGGGCAAGAAAATATTTTTACCGGGACGTTTCCTGAGAAGTATCTAATTGTTTTTAGCAATGAACCGGGAGGGGTCTCAGATGAATTGCTTACCCACTCCGACCTTAGTATATTCATACCGGGTTCAGAGCAATTGGATTCCCTTAATGTTTCTGTTGCTGCCGGGATTGTTCTTGGAATGTTTTTTAAACAAAAAAGGAAGTGAATCAGATTATAATTCACTTCCTTTAAAAGATAGAAACACGAAGAAAGATTTAGCCTAAAATAGCTAAAATATCGTCGGCAGAGAGGATAATATAATTTTCCCCGTCATATTTAATTTCTGTCCCGCCGTATTTAGCATAGATAATTTTATCTCCGGCCTTCACCGTTTTCTGGAGGTCTTCATCTGTTCCTACTGCAATTACTTTACCAATCTGCGGTTTCTCCTTTGCTGTGTCCGGGACATATAAGTTGCCGACTTTCTCGGGAGTCTCTTCAAGCTGTTGAATGAGAACTCTGTCTCTTAAGGGTTTAATTTTGAATGACATACGCACACCTCCTTTTGTATTACTGTTATTTTGAAAGACCTAATAATCGGTCAATCTTTTTTTTATCGAAACCAACAACAGGTTTATTGTCAATGAGCAGGACAGGCACACCCATCTGACCTGTTTTCTTCACGACATCTTCCATTGCCTGCTTATCTTTACTTACATCAATATCTTTAAAACGGATATTATTCTGCTTTAAATAATCTTTTGCCTTATGACACCAGGAGCAAGAAGGTGAAGTAAATACAATTACTTTATGCTGTTTATTTTCCATCGTCTGTTTTCTTCTCCGAGAACTTTTTTACTTTACTTTTCAATATCGGTGGAGGGAGACTCCCTATCCATCGGCCATGTTCTTTTTCACCTTCAAATGAGATAACTGTCGGGATCATCGTGATTGGTTGATATCCGGGAACCTCCCGGTCTTTTCCTAAATTAATCTCAATGAATTTAACGTCATCTCCTAATTCTGATGATAACTCATTAAGGATTTTCTTTACACCCTCACATTGTTCACAGTCATCGCCCGTGAAAACAGCTATAGTCTTTTTATGTTTCCCCAAAGCTTTGGTAATCTCCTCAGGTTTCAATAAGAGCAAACCTTGAGAAGGTTCCTCTTCTCTGGCTTCTTCAACTGTTTCCGGTTCATTCTTTGAATAAGAGAGAATCTGTTCAAAAAACGTTGAAATATTCGGGACTCCGATAGAAGTTGATTCGGGATCGTCATTAATAACCTGATGGGGGACAGATGAAACATTAAATTTTTCAGATAATTCCTGGTTCTCCTGCGCTTCAACGCAGATGGAGGCGATCTTTCCTTTCGATTCAAATGCCATCTTATGTCCAATAATAACAGAATATGGGCAGTACGGGCATTGAGGGGTTACAAATACATAGAGTTTTACCGGAGATACCAACTCGGACATTCGGCTTTTTACAGCTTCAGGTAAATCAGTTTCCTGTTTAGAAAGGAATACCAAACTACTTATAAAGCCATTGAACTCATGCTGATATGGTGCGCCCCAATAGAAAATATCTGCGCCAAGATTTTTCCCGAGCTGAATCGTAGGATAGATCGGAATCAGTTCATCCGGTTCATCCGGTTGTGCATGAACATTTAATTGCAGGCGCGAATCTATAGAAACAAGTTCTTTTAGAAGTTCAAGAGTAAATTTGGAAAAATCATTCGGCTTCTCCCCGGTATAAATGTCAATTTGAACGGGATTCTTAAACTCTTTTTGGAATAAAGATCTTAATTCATTTTCAGAGTTCATATCAATATACTGACCCATGCCTTACTCCTTAACATTCGAAAATTCAAATGTGAAGCTGATTGGGAATGCTTTCCGCATCATCTCTGAAACACCGCAATATTTCTCCTGAGAAAGATCTATCGCCTGCTTAACCGCATCCTCAGTGAGATTTTTGCCTTTTAAAATATAATGGATGGCAGCTTTCGTGAATACATAGGGATGTTCGGCTGTCTGCTCTTCCGCAGTTACATGTATCCTGAATTCAAGAACATCTAACCGCTTTTTCTTTAAAATGCTTATAATATCCATCCCGGAACACCCGGCAACGCTCATAAGAAACACTTCCTTTGGCGTAGGCCCCAGATTTTGACCTTCCTTCTCGATAGGAACATCCATCAAAATTTCCGACCCCGCCTTACCAATACCCTTAAAACTTTTACCATTTAACCATTCAACATTAATCTCCATAAAAACTACCTCCAAAACTAAAATTATACCAGATTTTTTTTTAAAAGTCAAGAAAAAATAGTCGGGGACGGTCCTTTCTCCCCAGAATTTTTGAAATTATAGTCAAATTAACAGATCAATTAAGGTATTATCGTCGAAAATCATCTTATTCCCCCAATAAATAATGAAAAATTAGAATGTTTACTGATATAAAATCAATCTATAAAAAAGAAAGGACCGTCCCCAAGTTTATTCTTGACGAAAAAAAATTAATATGCTATAATTTTCGTATTAAACGGAGTTACTATGAAGGTTGGTTTGGTTTTTCCTTTTGTTTTTGAAGCGGCCTCGTTGATTGGAGATCTAGCTATGAGGAGATTGAGGGGTTCTCCTTTCCAGGTTTATAGAGTTGAGTATGAAGATAATGATGTTTTTCTATTAATCTGCGGTCAGGGTGAGGAGAGGTCCTTTCGTGGTACGGAATATTTAATACAAAAATTTTCACCTGAATTTTTAATTCATGCCGGTACCGGTGGCGGGTTGCTGCCTGGGATAAAATTATTCACCACGGTTTGGGGGCGCAAGTTCAAATCTATTTCTGAAAAAGAGGAGATTGATTTTAGGTTTAACAGATATTTAAATTTATTTCCAGGAGAATTGCGTGTCAAAAATGAAGAAGATACCGCCGGTTTGATACTGACTGTTCCTCGAATTGCCCGGAATGAATCTGAAGCTGCGCGGTATCATTCATTATATTCAGCAATTTTATGTGAAATGGAAACGTTTGGATTTGTCAGGGCTTCGGAGAAGAATAAGGTTCCTTATGTTGTATTCAGGGTTGTTTCTGATATTCCTGATTCCAATACTGTTAATCAATTCAGAAAAAATCAAAAAAAATCATCAGAAGTTATCTCCAAAAAAATAAAAATTATTTTAGAAAAGTTATTGAAAAAAGTATAAAAAAATGTTAAAATAAAAAAAAAGGAGGAGACCATGTCTTTTTTTCAGACAAAATTTCAAAAGGAGATTTTTGAGAAAGTACAGTCAACACTCTACGTTCTTTATTCGGACAATCATTTTGGTATTTTGAAAACTCCGGAAGGAGAGGAAAAAGGATTCGGATTTTACCGGGGTTCCACAGATATTCAAATACATGTTTATCCTTACAGGAAAAATTCTACATGTATTACAATTTCTGCGGTATTAACCTATCAAACACCGATAAGCCCCGGTGTTTTTGAGTGGATTGCCAGACAGAATCCGCAAATTACTTTTGGTAGTTTAGGATTTATAGAATATAAAGAAAAACCAGGTTGGGGGAATGTTGTTTTTTATTCAGATATTCTTGGTAATGATTTTACTCCAATATCACTATTTAATGCAATTGAAAATGCAAGTTTTATAGCAGATAAATGGGATGATCATATTGTTCAGAATTTTGGAGGAGAGACAACAAGAATGTCCATTGAGAAGCAGCAGAATCAGAATAAACCGCCGGAAGAGAAGTGGGAAGGTTAATAAAACAGGAAGAAATAAAACATGTCAGAATTTAGAAGCCGTAAAGATATTCTAAACTCATTAGGTGACAATGTATCGAATATATTCAATGAAAGCAAGAACCTCGCCATTAAATATGGCGGGGTTCTTCGCGACATTCATTTGATTTATGTTATCCTTGATAAGGTGAAGGAGAATTCCCTTGAGCTTCAAGCCAGTTGTGAACATATTAGGAAGGAATTGGAGAAGCAGAAAACGAGTAACCAGGTTCTATCTGTTCCTAAAGAGACACAGGTAATTTTAAATGCAGCAATTGATCTTGCGGAAAAGGAAGGGGTGAAGAAGGCGGAACTACGTCATCTGATAGAATCATTAAAGCTGAACAGTGACTCGGGTAAGAAATATGTCGATAAGATCACCCCTGATTCAT
>JAQVHJ010000146.1 GCA_028696285.1 bacterium | reverse complement strand
AACCTGTTCCCCCCGTAACAAGAATGTTCTTATTTCTAAATATATTTTTCATTTTTTTCTACCCTTTTATTATTTCCTTTAATTTTTCACATACATACTCAATCTCTTTATCTGATATATTATTAAAGAATGGTAATGCAATCGTTCTCTTTGAGATATTCTCCGTAATCGGGAAATCTCCCTCCCTGTACCCAAACTGCTTAACATAAAACGGCTGGAGATGGATAGGCGGAAAATACGGCTTTGCCTGGATTCCGGCCTTCCCTAATTTTTCAAGAACCAAGTTTCTGTTTATTCCTTCCTTTAAAACTACCACATAAACAAACCAGGACATTCTTGAAACATACTTTTCAATCTTCAGGTGTTCGACACCATGAATCTGATTGATCAAATTATTATATTTCAATGCAACTGATGAACGTTTATTCAGTATCTCTTCAATCCTGCCTAACTGTACCAATCCTAAAGCTGCGCTCAATTCATCCAACCTGTAATTATAACCGAGCTGCGTATGATCAAGCCAGTCATCAGTCTCTGAACGGCCCTGGTTCCGGAGACTTCGCGCAAACTTCGCAAGGTTTTCATCATCAGTAACTACCATGCCGCCTTCGCCTGTTGTGATCTGCTTGTTGGGATAGAATGCGAAAGCTGAACCTATTCCGTATCTTCCTATTCTCTTCCCTTTATACTCGGAACCGAGAGCTTCGCAGGAATCTTCAATAATAGGAAGATTATGTTTCTTTGAAATTTCATTTATCTTATCCCAATCCACGGGATGCCCGAAAATATCAACGATCAATAATGCCTTCGTTTTATTTGTAATCTTCTTCTCTATCCTCTCTTCATCTATATTCATTGTTTCCGGATTAATATCAACAAAAACCGGCTTCCCTCTCTCAAATAAAATGCAGTTTGAAGAAGCGATGAAAGAAAAAGGTGTTGTTATCACCTCATCACCCGGTTGAATACTCAGATATTTAATCAGGATATGAAGCGCGGAAGTCCCGCTGTTAACGCCAACCGCATACTTACACCCGATAAAATCAGAAATGGCTTTCTCAAATTCAACGATCTTCGGACCGATACTTAAAAACCGCGTTCGTAATACTTCAACAACCGCGTCTATCTCCTTTCCCGTAATATCAGGACTGGAAAGAGGAACCTTCATTTATAACTCCTTCTTAATTTTTGCAGGAACTCCTGCAGCCAGTTTTCTATCTCCAATATCATTAATTACAATACTGCCTGCGGCAATTATCGCTTCCTTCCCTATCGTAATATTATTTATTATCCCTGCGCCTAACCCTATCCAGGTACCCTGCCCTATCACGACTGTTCCACCCGTAGTCGCACCGGGGGACAAGTGAACATAATCACCTATTAAATTATCGTGATCTATACTCACAGAGGTATTTACTATGCAGTGCTTACCAATCTTTGTCCCTGAATTTATAACTGCATTGGCCATGACAACTGTACCTTCTCCTATTTTAACATCTTCCCCGATTACCGCAGCCGGATGGATTGCAACCCCGAATTTGAATCCTTCTTTTTTTAATTTGCCGGAAATCTCATTGCGTATCTTATTATTTCCAATTCCTATTATTACCAAATATTCCTTTGACTTTCCTTTTAACCACTTTCTTGTTCCGACTATCTCAATCCCTAATAGCTTTTGCCCGGTTTTGGAAACATCATCATCAATTATTTTTATGGCGGTATATCCGGATTTCTTTAATATATCTAAAATTACCTTTGCATGTCCGCCGCTGCCAATTAATACAATTGGTTTATTGTTCAATTATTTTAACTCCTGCAGTTTCTTAACAATATTTTTTGATGCCCCTCCAAAATAGTAAGGGCTTTTCATTTTTTTTAATAATTCAGAAAATGCCTTGGTATTAATCCGGTTCCAGGCAGATATGATTTCCTTTGAAGAATATCCTGTATCAATCACATTCCCCGCATGCTCCCTTCCTTTCTGCCTCTCTCCGATATTTATCACGGGAATTTGAAAAATAGTAGATTCAATTATTCCGCTGCTGCTATTACCTATAAGGCATTTTGAATACTTTAAAATAGATAAGTAAAGGTTATGCTCAAAATTTGTAAAAACCTTATACTTATTTGAATCTTTTATTTTATTAATCCTTTTCTTGATCACTTCTCTTCCGGCATCCGAATTAGGAAGGAGAACAATCTTCTTGAATGGAATTTTTCCCAATGCTTCTATTGCTGAATTAATATTTTTTTGGGTATCTTGAAATTTTTCTGTTTCAGGATGCTGTATAAAAAGGATATATTCTTCTCCCGGTTCTAAACCTAAATATTTCTGAACCTTTTCTTTTTGGAATAACTTCTCTTTGATATAATCAAGTCCCGGAGCGCCAACTAAAAATACATTACGAGAGATCCCCATTGATTTTAATCTGTTTGCAGCGCTTCTGCAGGAAATAAAATGGATATGAGCAATCTGCGAGATCATGTGCCTTACAGGGTTATCCACTGTCCCTGTAACTTCTCCCCCATGTAAGTGTATTATCTTAATATTCAAGTGAATCGCGGCAATACCCGCTGCTAGCATCTCTCCCCTGTCACCTAAAACCATTATATAATCAGGTCTAATCCTTTCAAGAGCTTCTGTAAGTTTAATAATTGCATTTCCCAACTCCTTTGCTTGTGTTCCTAAATCATCTGATTCCTTTAAAATTCTAACTTTTTCTGCGATCTTAAATCCTTTACTCAAAATCTCTTTATATGTATTGCCGTATTTCGGAGACAGGTGCATACTTGTCGCAATGATTGATAATTTAAATTGTTTGTCGGCCTTTAATAATTTTAATATGGGATAATAGAGTCCGAAATCTGCGCGGGTTCCGGTAATCACAGCTATTTTTTTAGGTTTGACCATTGAACCGGCTCTCCGCTTTTTATTTTTTTCTTAACTATTGATCCAAGAACCTTATTAATATATTTCGGTTCTATTCCTGTTCCGGGACGCTTTATTTCTAAATCATCCGAAGTGATTTTTTCACCTGTATTTAAATCCCGTACTGCTATTATACTCTTACGTACAAGTTTCTTGACCTCTTCTTCACTCTTTACAGGCATTTTCTTCCCTGTTCCCAACGCCTGCTCAACCTGGCGTATTCCTTCAACCATCTTTTTCAGCTGCTCAGGAGTAATTGATGCCTTATGATCGGGTCCCGGAAGAGAGGTATCCAGTGTGAAATGCTTTTCAATAACTGCTGCGCCTAAAGCTGCAGCAGCAATCGGAATATTTATTCCTTGAGAATGATCGGAATATCCGGTAATTAATTTAAATTTATCACGCAAAGTCTGAATGGAACGAAGATTTATGTCTTCATACCTGCAAGGGTAATTAGATACACAATGCAGCAATACTAATTTTTTATTAATATCCAATATCTCATGAACAGCTTCAGAAACTTCCTTTAACCCGGACATCCCTGTGGATAGAATAAGAGGTTTCTTAAATCCTGCAATCTGTTTAAGAAACGGAAGGTTGGTCAAATCCCCCGAACTGATTTTAAATAACGGAACTTTTAATGAATTTAAAAAATCCGCTGATTCAATATCAAATGGCGTTGACAGAAAAATAATTCCCTTTTTATCGGAGTAATCCTTTAAGCTTCTAAAATCACTCTTTGAAAGTTCTAACTGCTTCAGCATTTCAAACTGGGTAACTGTTTTACCCATGTTTTTCTTCTGATACTCTGCCTGCTTCGCTGATGCGGTTACGAGCTTCTCTGCTTTGAATGTTTGGAACTTAACTGCATCGGCATCCGCGGCCTTCGCTGCATCAATTAATTTCTTCGCAAGAGATAATTTCCCGTTGTGATTCACTCCCGCTTCCGCAATAATGAAAACAGGACGATTTTCTCCAATTGATACTTTCTCAGAAATTTTTATTGAGGGCATTTTATTTTCTCTTTTCTTTCAGAAAAAACTCGGCAATCTTGAAATCAACCGGCTCGTCAATATCAATTGACCTTTCATAAGGCATTATATAATACCCGGTATCCTCTAAAATAAAACTTTTTTCCTTCAAGAAATCCTGAACCTTTACTATATAAATCGCGCCGTTAATTCGATATAATTTCGACATGTCCTGGCTTCTCTTGAAACACGCTTCCTTCTGAATATTCAATTCTTCCAAGAACTCTTTTTTGATCTTATACATCAATTCCGGATGTTCCTGAACCTCTGTAACCGAGACCAAGGCATTTAAATTAAACTGCTGGTATTTTTTCACAGCTTCATTTATATCGGAAACACTTCTTAGGGGAGATGTCGGCTGTAAAAGCACGATACTTTCAAACTCTATTCCTTTCTTCTTATAATAATCAAGACACTCCAAAACAAGACCGACAGATGATGCGTAATCTGTTGCAAGTTCTTCTGACCGGAAGAATGGTACCTCCGCACCGTATTCCTCTGATAATTTTGCGATCTTTCTTGAATCAGTTGAAACGATAACAGGCGATTTTCCTAAATTTGACTTCAGCGCAGAATTTATCGTGTAATAGATTAAAGGTTTACTTTGAAGTAATTTTATATTCTTATCTTTTATTCTTTTAGAACCCTTACGGGCGGGAATTATGGTTAAGTATTTCATAAGTTTTCCTGTTATTTTTTCTTCTCGTCGTCAGAACCGTAATAATACGTGTAATAGTAATAATAATAGTAATATCCATAACCGCCTTCAACAGGAATCTGGTTAAGCACCGCTGCAATTGTCTTAACCTGTGAACGCTGTATCAGTTTTAATGAATGATTTACGCGTTCCCGTGCGGTAGATGCGGCCTTAATAACAAATAAAACACTGTCACACTGAGGCGCTAAAACTGAAGCATCTGTAACAGCCCCGACAGGCGGGGAATCAATAAGAACAATATCATATTTACCCCGAACCTCATTCAGGAACTCAATCATCCTATTTGAGTTGAGAAGTTCTGCCGGGTTTGGCGGTAATTTACCGCAGGTTATTATATCTAAATTCTGGAATTCTGAAGGTATGATAATATCCTTCAGCTTCAATCCGGAAATCTCTGTAATAAGATAATTAGTAAGTCCTATCCTATTCTCAAGATTAAATATTCTGTGTATGGATGGCTTTCTCAAGTCACAGTCTACCAGGAGTGTCTTCTGGTTATTCCTTGCAAAAGTAATGGCCAGATTTGAAATGGTTATGGATTTCCCTTCTTTGGGTTCTGAACTGGTAATTAAAAATAGTTTTGAGGGATTATCTATCATGAGATATGAGAAATTCGTACGCATTGTTCTGTATGCTTCAGAAACAGGGGAATGCGGTTCAAGTTTGGAAATTAAATTCTCCGCCATAATTCTTTTCGTGGTAACCCTTTTAAGTGGTAAAAATTTCTTTAATAATTTTTCTGTCTCAGACTCACGCAAAATCTGGGGAATATATCCAATTACAGGTATCTTGAATAAATGCTCAATCTCTTCACCGGTTTTAATCGTAGTATCAAGATTCTCCAGTAGCAATGCAGATATTACTGAACCGACAATGCCGATAATTAAAGAAAATACAATTATATTTGTTTTATTTGTCGGTAACGGTACTGTCGGAGGTTCCGCCTCGTCTATTACTTTTATCGAGGTCTGGACAGAAGCTTCGGAAATCTGAGCCTGCTTATAACTTTCAAGGAGAATGGAATAGATCTTTTCCCCGACTGCAACCTTCCTCTTTAACCGGTAATATTCAAGTTCCTTTTCCGGGAATGAAAGATACCTTGTCTTATATTCCTTCAGAATCTCTTCAAGAGCCTTATTCTGGCCTATTAATGAAAGCTGTTCAATATTTAAACTTATCTTTTCTGCAAATAAATCTTTTAAATACCCATATTCTGACCCGCTCGCTGAATATAACGACGAGGCCCTGGATGAAATCTTACTCCGCAATTCTGAAATCTGGTTCTCAACCTCGATTATCTTCGGGTCGGTACTTTGGTAAACCGCTTTTAATTTTACCAGCTCCATCTCAAGGTTGGTTAAAGCCTGCTGATACCCTGATAAAACTGAATCAGTATTTATTTCAGTTGGGGCAGAACCCGGATTTTGCCGGATAATCTTATCTATCTGCTTTAACGACTCTTCAATCGTGATCAACCGTACCTTATTCTGAAGGTACATTGACTCTAATGAATTCTTACTTGAAATAAAACTCTCAAGCTCAATCTCTGCATCTATGAGATTTTCCTGGAGCTTGAAATTTTTCAGCGCCTCTTCACTCTCCTTTAAATCAGACTCAACCGAATTTAACTGAAGCTCAATGAACATCCTTCGAGTAGTCGCATCTTCACTGATGAATTTCTTGTGGAGTTCCTGGTACACTTCAATCAATGTATTGA
>JAQVHJ010000145.1 GCA_028696285.1 bacterium | reverse complement strand
ATACCGACAGAACATGTTAACCTGACCTCATTCCGGATGCTATCTCTTACCAGTTTTATCATCTCCTCCGGCGAACCCCAAAGCCGGACACAACCGGTTAAATCAAGAACAGCTTCATCAATAGAACACATCTCAACAAACGGTGAAAATCTTTTTAAAATATTTTCAACTGCGCTTGAAGCTTGTATATATTTATCAAAATTCGGCGTAATGAAAATCAGGTTTTTACATAATCTCGAAGCTTGATATGTAGGCATCCCGGCTCGTATCCCGTATTTCCGCGCAGCATATGAAGCACAGGAGACTACACCCCTCGTTTCCGAAGGACCTCCAACAACTACAGGCTTGTCCTTTAATTGCGGATTATCCCTCAGCTCTACAGCTGCAAAAAACATGTCCATATCAACGTGCATAATAATTTTATGGCCTTTTCCCCAAGCGCTCATTTCAATACTCCTCCTGATATATTATACTATACTTTTGTATAGTTTGTCAAGTGAAAAATCAGTCAGGGTAGCAAGATTGAAAATTTAAGATTTAACAATTGATGATGCACACATGCACAACAAGTATGCATGGCAACGCACGTGGGGTGCACCACTTTGAATTTAAAATTGTGAATATAGCATTATTTCAATTGAAAAATGAAGAAATAAAATTGAAAATTGTAGTATAGCATTTTAAATATTGTTGCAGTTGTTAATAGCATTTGCTACTTATTAAGCAATTGAATGTGAATTTAAACCACCGGACACACCAATCACACTGATAAGAAAAAAGAGATTATAAGAATAGTAAACTACAGTTCACAGTTTGAATTATATTTGTTTCAATTATTATTTAAAGCATCAATCGCTTCTGGTTCAGTATACCTTTCTAACTTAAAATCAAATAAACAGCGTGCTCGGCGTGATCGGTAGTTAATATTTGTTTTTCTTTCGGTTCACGGATTACAGGTTACATATCACAATGAAGGTTACGGAGCAACCTGAATAGACAGGGCTGAACGGGATTAATCCTTATAATCCCTGTAAAAAAAACTTCTTGTATTCATTCTCTTGTTAAGTATCAATCGCTCTAAACATCTGCACCAAAATTTGCAATGCCATATTCCCAATCTTAAATTTACAAGTCAAAGTAGTGCACCCCACGTGGTGCACTATCAATCTTCCTTTTTCAATTAGTAGTTCTTTTCCCATCCGTTCCCTTCAGTTCCCTGTTTTAAAATAAATTCATTCTTGCAGGTTTAAAAAAGAAAGTAGTCAGCGTTGAATTATATAGGCAGTTTCTCCATCTCCTAACTCCTGGGCCGGCACCTTAAGCCTTAAGCCCTAAACTAAACACAGAAAACGCAGAGAATTTTTAACCGCGGAAGTGCAGAAGGATGAAAATTTACTTAGTTGATTTTAAGATGAGAATGATATGATGAACCAAAGAGCAATTGATGCTTAGCTAAAAAATGAATGCGAGAAG
Organism: bacterium; assembly: GCA_028696285.1. Classification (GTDB taxonomy): domain Bacteria; phylum AUK180; class AUK180; order JAQVHJ01; family JAQVHJ01; genus JAQVHJ01. The sequence goes on along the minus strand of JAQVHJ010000145.1, from coordinate 4,961 downwards.
ATTTTTTACAGGGATTGATGGGATTAAAGGGATAAATATAGAATAAAAGTTGATTGGTGCTGTTTTTTAAATTAATTGTTCTTTTCCCATCCGTTCCCTTCAGTTCCCTGTTTTAAAATAAATTCATTCTTGCAGGTGTAAAAAGGAAAGTAGTCAGCGTTGAATTATATTAAAAGGTGTTGGCCCAGGAGTTAGGAGCTGTTTAAAAATTACATTTTTATTTATAATTGGCATTATTTATCTGAACTTTGCAGATAGCGTTTTTTCTTTCTCTGCCCCGGTCTTAAGACCGGGGTTACTTACCGTCAACTCCTGAAGGAAATGAAAATATGAATATTAATCCAGATTGAGATCGAGATAGAAATTGAGACTTAATTCAGTATTATTAGCATTTAATACTTGTATTCAATAACGTTTGCGAAGCAAACCTTACCCTTACGCACTACCCTTACAGATTCATGACCGGGGTTACTTACTGTCAGCTCCTGAAGGAAATGAAAATATGAATATTAATCCAGATTGAGATCGAGATAGAAATTGAGAATTAATTCAGTATCAATAGCATTTAATACTTGCATTAAATAAAGTTTGCGCAGCAAACCATACTCATACTTGATACACTTACTGATTTAAGACCGGGGTTACTTATCATAAACTCCTGAAGGAAAGGAAAAGATAATTCATTTCAAGTTCGAGTTTAAGAAATATTATAATCAACAAACGATACTTAAACTTATTTGCTGCAAGCCATGGGCCTGGACCTTAAGTTGAAATATTTTATTATTTATGTTATAATGCGGGAAGGAGATAGATTATGGTAAAAGCGATTGTTTTAATTTCCGGCGGATTGGACAGTATTCTGACATATAAGATTTTGGAGAGGGAAGGTCTTGATCTGATTGGAATTCAATTTATTAATCCGATTTCGTCGAGGGATACCGAATCTTCTAAGGTCGTATTTGAAAAGAATAAGATTAATTATATTCAGAGATCAGATTTTCATGCGTTCGTTGACATGCTAAAGAATCCGAGATACGGTTACGGGAAATTTTTAAATCCATGCATAGACTGCCGTTTATTGCGTATTCGCTTAGCTGCGGAGATGATGAAGGAGTTCTCAGCAGATTTTATTGCGACGGGTGAAGTGTTAAACCAGCGTCCGAAATCACAGTTATTAAATGCTCTTGAAATAATTGAAAAGGAATCGGGGATACACGGTCTGATTCTCAGGCCTCTATCAGCCAAGCATTTACCTGTTACAATCCCGGAAGAGAAAGGCTGGGTGAAGAGGGAGAATCTTTACGGTATTAAAGGACGTTCGCGGGATATTCAGCTGAAGCTTGCGGAAGAATTCGGGATTACTGAATTTCATTCAGCATCCGGAGGGTGTCCCCTTGCTGAAACGGAATATGCACAGAAATTAAAGGATTTAATGAATTTTAATTTAATGGATGAGGAGAATATTATTCTTCTTAATATAGGAAGGCATTTCAGGATCTCGCCAAGATTAAAAATGATTATAGGCCGAAATCATGAAGAGAACCTAAAATTAATAGAATCCGCAGGTAAGGTCAATGGCTATTTAATAATCGCCGAAAAATTAAAAGGTCCGGTTGGCTTGCTTGTCGGGAGCCCGGATAATGAAGACGTTAAACTTTCAGCCGGACTTCTCGGTGCGTATTTTAATGAGGAGAAGATTGATTTTATTTTTAAGAAGCCGGATCAATCGGAAGAAAAGATTTCCATTAATTCATTAACAAGGGAAGACCTTAATAAATACAGGATAATAAGATGAAGAAGCAGATGATTTTTGATGCGCATTGCGATACTGCATTATTATGGTATCAGAAGAAATTTGATTTTTTTAATGAGAAGAAGGGGCACCAGGCAAGTTTCTTAAAATTAAAGGAAGGCGGTGTGAAGATTCAGGTATTTGCACTTTGCCTTAATTCAGAGCATGGTGAGTTTGACCCGTTGCGTACGCTTTTATCAAATATAATTTTTATTAAGAATGAAGCGGAGAAGTCCGGGAAACTGAAGATAATTGAGAATAAAAATGATCTTGAAGCGGTAAAAAAGAATCCCAATGTAATCGGGGGATTGATCGCAATTGAAGGCGGCGATCTCTTACGGGGGTCCTTTGAAATTGCAAGGATTATATTTGACCTGGGAGTAAGGGTATTTACACCTACGTGGAATTACAGGAACTGTATAGGAACCGGGATGTACGAGGCGGAGTCGGATAATGGTCTGACCAGGTTCGGGAAAAAATTTATCCCGTACTTACAGGACTTGGGAGTGATTGTGGATGTTTCGCATTCTGCTGAAAAAACATTCAGGGATATTTTGAAATACGGGACTAAGCCCGTGATCGCGTCGCATTCCAATGTAAGGAAGATTTGTTCTCATCCGAGAAATCTAAAGGATGCCCAGCTTGAAAAGATTATCGGGAATAAGGGTGTTGTGGGAATAGATTTCTTTCCCAATTTCTTAAACAATACCGGGAAAGCAAAACGAACGGATATCATCAGACATATAGATTATATTTCAGGGAAATTCGGTGATGAATGTATCGGGTTCGGTTCCGATTTCGACGGCATACACAGAACGCCGGACGATTTAAACGGTGCAGATCAATACCCATTGCTGATTAACGATCTCGAGAAGAACGGATATTCAAAAAAGCAGATAAATAAGATTGCATTTGAGAACTTCTATCACTTTTTCAAGAAACACCTTCCAAAGAAATAAAAAACAAAAGAAACCGCGGAGGATATTTATTTAACCGCGGAAGCGCTGAAGGATGAAAAATTACTTAGTTGATTTTAAATTAATATAGATATATTGAACCAAATATCAATAGATACTTATGAAGCGATTGAATGTAATATTTCACCGCAGAGGACGCTGAGTACGCAGAGAAGATTTTTTCACCGCAGAAGCACAGAAGGATGAAAATTTACTTAGTTGATTTTAAGATTGAAAGGTATATTGAACCAAAAATATGAAGCTACTTAATAATCATTTGAGAGTGCTTTTTAACCACGGAGACACGGAGAACACGGAGAAAAAAAATAAGATTGAAAATATGAAATTGAAAATTGATTTAGTTCTTTAAAATTACGATACTTGGAACCATTAAGCATTCGATACTTACAAAGCATTTGAATGTAATTTCAACAGGGACTTGTACGAGACTTGTAATAAAAAAGAAAAAATATGTATTTTACCATGAAGATAAGTTTCGCACTGCGAACGTAAGATTTGTAATTATCATATATATTTTACTTTCCACACTCCACCTTCCACTTACCACTAACAGAACGCTTCGCATTGAAAATATAAGATTTAACAATTGATGATGCACCACGTAGGGTGCACTATCAATCTTCCTTTTTCAATTAGTAGTTTTTTTCCCATCCGTTCCATTCAGTTCCCTGTTTATATATCTTTATCTATCTTTTTAATTTTTTAGTCTCTTACAAGTCTCGTACAAGTCCCTGTCAAAATCACATTCAAAAGATCTTTAAGTATCCCTCGCTCTAAACATCTGTACTTTGTTTTATAATGCCGTATTTCATTTTTCAATTTTCAATTGTTAAATCTTAAATTTTCAATTTCATATATCTCTTTCTATCTCAAGTTATAACTCCCATGCTGTCACATTATCGCAATTTCCCCACAATTAATTTAAAATTAATATTAATACTGAAAATACAAAGAAGGGTTTCCCCACTTTGTCAAAGAATAGACCTTGTTATGTCATAAAATTCCCCACCATAAAATTCCGATAAAAATATCTTGACTTAAATATTATAAATATGTTAGAATCTAATAATATTATATAAAAAATTCTAACCTTGTTTATGGAGGCCAGATGAAAATTTTAGTATTGAATTGCGGCAGTTCTTCAGTTAAGTATCAGTTAATTGACATGAAAACGGAGCAGTTTCTTGCAAAGGGTTTAGTTGAAAGGGTAGGAAAGAAGGATGCGAAATTAAAGCATAAGGGAGGGGATGGCCGTAATTTTGAGGTAGTGAAGGAGATCAAGAATCATTCTGAAGCGATAAAAGAAGTAATAGATATATTATTAAGTAAGGATTACGGGGTATTGTCAAAGTTATCGGAGATCAAGGCTGTAGGCCACCGAGTTGTTCACGGCGGTGAGCGATTTTCTGAATCGACCTTGATAACCGAAGAAGTAATGCAGGTTTTGCGTGATTGTTCTAAATTAGCTCCCTTGCACAATCCTCATAATATAAACGGTATTGAGGCGGCTCAAAAGTTATTACCGGATGTTATTCAAGTAGCGGTATTTGACACGGCATTTCATCAAACGATACCCGACTACAGTTTTCTTTACGGAATACCGTATGATTATTACAAGAAGTACCGGATTCGCCGTTATGGCTTTCACGGCACCTCACATTTTTATGTAGCGCATAGAGCTGCGGAGTTGTTGAAAAAGTCCATATCGGAGTTAAAGATAATCACAGCTCATTTAGGGAACGGGTGCAGTATTACCGCGGTTGACCGGGGTAAGTCGGTAGACACCTCAATGGGATTTACGCCTTTGGAAGGGTTATTAATGGGAACTCGCAGCGGGGATATGGATCCGTACATTCCGTTATTTTTAATGGAGAATGAGAATGTAACCCGGGACGAGGTAGATAATATTTTAAATAAGAAGAGCGGGTTACTTGGTTTATCCGAGGTTTCGAATGACTCCCGTGAGATAGAAGAGGGAGTTGAGGCCGGAGCGGAAGGGCCATCCCGTGCGTTTAAGGTAATGACTTACAGGTTAAAGAAATATATAAGCGCCTATACCGGGATTTTGAATGGTTTGGATGTATTGGTATTTACTGCGGGTATTGGAGAAAACTCACACTTAACCAGGCAATGGGCCTGTGAAGGATTGGATTATTTAGGGATTAAAATTGACAATGAAAAGAATGATGGGA
>JAQVHJ010000144.1 GCA_028696285.1 bacterium | reverse complement strand
ATCCAGGGGTTTATATTTCAAGATCCCGTGCGTGGCTAAATGAACAATATTATAATTCTGAGCTTCATTGAAGAATTTTTCCTTTGTTGCTTCGCTCTTTATATAGATCTTTGCATTCTTAAAAATCGTATCCCTGATCTCAACAACCTCTGATTCGGAGTAGGGGAGATTATTCTCAGGATTCCCGAAACCGATAAGGGAGTAATTCCCTTTTACCTTCTTTTCATTTACGATATCAAGGAGTGTAGCCGAGGTAAGGTAATCAACCTTTTTAATATCAAGCAGGTAAACCGGTTCACCGTTTTTTATCTCCTTTATCAAAGCGCTGTAGGGAATGTAATAAAGTATCCCGAACGGGATCACAGAAAGTATCTCGTATTTCTCAATGTCGTTTTCAACAGGCCTGATCAAGATATCATACAGATCTGAGAGGTTCTGAAAAAGCTCATCCCGGTTTTCCGTATCCATTATAAGACGTTTGAAATTAATTACCTTTTCTTCAAGTGCTTCATTATTAACATCAACCGTCTGCGCCTTGAAACCATCTCCGGAGATAATGAAAATGTACATGTTCTCGTCAGTTATAAAATATTCAAGTATAACGGTGTTTTTCGGGAGTTTATCACGGATATCAGCGATATTGACAGGTTTAATTGAGAGCAGGGAATAGACATCGGGATACTTGAATTCGAGCTGGAGCATCAGCTTGTTGAATTCACCTTCGGTTTTTGCGATGACTTCCGTTAAGTATTTTATTTTCTCCTTATCCTGAAATTCCTTCGGTTTCTCCTTCTCCTGGGCCAGGAGCTCCTTCAGGTTTTCGTTCTTCTGCTGTTTCTCCTTGATCTCCTTCAGGAAATTATTCAGTTCCGGATTATCCTTCCCGATCTGATCGAAGTTCTGAAAGGTTTCCTTAGACATGAATGACTTCTGTTCTTCAAGATATTTCAGGGCTTCTTCCTTTCTCCCCAATTTAATGAGCAGTTCTATCAAGCGCGTATATGGTTCCTGCTTATTCTCGAACTTAAAAAATTTCTCCTGGAATTCAGGAGAGGAGTATGACATGAAAATATCGTTAAGAACCTTAATACTTTCCTTGTAGTCCTTTACAGCATTTTCATTATCGCCTTTTCCTTCATACGCCTTACCCCTGACCAGGAGCGCTTTCCATAATGTGCGTTTAATTCCGATTTCGGATGACAGGTTAATAGTTTTAGTTGCCGATTCTATTGATTTCTCAAACTCCTTCTTTTCCAAATAGATCTTGGATAAGGTCAGGTGGTTTGATGTGATGGAATCCTTCACATTAAGTTCTTCCGCGATCTTCAAGCTCTCGCTCGATAATTCAAGGGCATGTTCAAGGTTCCCCTTATGCACTTCCAATTCAGCGAGGTTTGACGTGGCAATCGAGTATGCGATCCTGAAATTGGTTTTTTCGAATAATTCGATTGCTTCCTTCAGGTTCTTTTCCCCGTTCTCAAGGTCATTCATGTAGAATGCCTGCATTTCACCGAGATTATTCTTTGCAATCCCGCGCCAGGTATCATCGCCTATCATTGAAGCGATACTGTAGATCTCGTTAAATGCTTCGGTTGCTGTTTCCATATCGCCAAGATTTGAATACAGGTCTGCTTTAGTATTCAGAAGGTTCATTTCGAGGTCGGCATTATAAATACCTTTCTTGAAATAAGTAAAAGCCTTATCAAGGTATTCCTTCGCTTTTTCAAATTCACCCTTTCTTGCATAGATCCAGGTCAGGTTCTTGCATGTCATTGTGATCAGGTTATAATTATTATGCAGTTCCGAAAACTTTATCGTCAGGTCAAAATACTTGACCGCATTAGTATTATCCCCGGAACTGTAATAAATATTTGCAATCTCTGAATAAGTCAGGTTAAGGTCATATAGATTAAAAAAATACTCATCCATTCGGAGGAGTTTATTCTGTTCTTCCAGGGCAAGATTAAACTTCCCGTAATTCAGGTATAATTTCATGCGTGCATTGCGGACCATCCGTTCCTGGTCAGGATTCGGATATTTTGCATAGATGTAATCAATCTTACCCAGGTAATTCCTTGCTTCTTCAATCTCAGATTTTCTCAGCTTCAAATAAAAGAGCTGGAGCAATGTATTAATCAGGGAATAGTTATCATTAATATCTGTGAAGATCTTCTCGGCTTTCCTGAAGTATTCAAATGCATCATCGAATTTATACAAGTTCAGGAAACGCTCCCCCTGCTTATAGAATCTCTCGCCGTCCAGGCCTGTTTTTATCCGGGAGACCAATTGTTCTTTTTCCTTCGACTCGGGGAGATAAAGAGTGAAGGTATATGCATTGAAGTAATTACCTTCGGCCAATTCAGAATCAATAAAATACCTGTGCGCTTTTTCGTTATCGTTAACGGATAACAGGGCATCTGTATACTTCTCAAAATTATTGAGATTGGAAGAAGGGAACAGTCTTTGAGCCTTCTTAAAATATTCAATTGCATTTTTAAAATCAAGGATGAAATAATACGACTTGCCGATAACTTCATTCTTAATATATTCAAATTCCTTTTCATTATTGTTAAATTTAATTGTATTCCCGATCTTGATGACTTCTGAATATGCATCTATATGGTAATATGCCATCAGTAAATGAATATTATCTTCGTTTGTCCGGCCTTGTTTATCCTTAAGTTCGAGGATTTTCTCCAAACTCGCCCCATATATATTCGGACTGCTTTCATCCTTAAAATTCTCTTTTAAGTAATCAAGAATATTTTGTGCGTCATCATACCTTTTTTGATTTACATAACAGAAGAATAATGACTCTACAGGAGCGTAGAAAGTCTTGTCATTCTCCTTTGCCTTCTGTAGATACGGGATAGCTTCCTCAAACCTGCTTAAGCGCCGTAATGCAAATCCCTTCATGTTATTAAGAGTGACATTCTCCGGAAACTTAGCGAGGCCCTTATCAGCTTCCTTTATCGAATTTTCAAAATCAAGCAGAAGTGTGTAACTCGAAGACATCCCGATATATCCTTCGGGGGTATCGGGGAATTCATTGACAAGCTGCTGATAGAATTCTATTGCAAGATACATGTTTCCCAAATCTTCAAACATATCCCCGGCTTCATCAAGTACTTTTATAATACCCTTTTCATAATTTACTTCCCGCATGATCTCGAGAGCTTTGGTAATATAATTCATTCCTCTTTCAAGGTCAAGATCCTGAGTAAGCATTTCTCTTGCCCAGTCAAGATTCTGATAAGCATCGGTGATTTTTTTTATCTTCTGAATAGTTGTAATAGCTTCAAGATTCGTAGGGTCAATCTCCAGGCCTAAATTGTAATAGTAACTTGAACTGTCAAAAACCTCATCATCAAAGAAGATTTTTGCAATTGCGAAATAACTTTCAGATTTATATTTAATATCGGATTTAATTTTTTTATACGATTCTGAAATACGGATCCACTTATCTAAATAATCAAGAGAAGGGTCTGCGGATTTTGCCTGCCTGAAATTATCTACTGCGAGGTCATATTCTTCCTTCTGAAAATAGCATTTACCGATTCTGAAGAGGACGATGCCTTTTTTAAAATCCTTTTCAGTAAGAATCTTGAATTGAGAAACAGCATTATCATAATCTCCGAAGTCATAGTACAGTTCTCCCAGCCTGAAGATAATATTCAAGTTTTCCGGATTCTCCTGAGATAATTTCTTGAGATCATTAAACTCCTGAATCTTCTGCATTAAATCCTTTGCATCCTGAGAATTCGGGAAGACCTTCATTGCTTCCTTGATAGCTTCTTCGCTTTGGTCCGTCTCGGATTTTGCAAGGTGTTCTCTTGCTGTTTTCAAATACGGCGCAGCCTTTTCACGGAGTATATCTTCCTTTGCATCCGGTGTCTCGCTGATTACCCAAGTCATGTAGACATCATTCAAGTTCCATGTTTGAGAAATATATTTCCCGGGATAATACTTGACAAAATTCAGGAAATTTTCAATGTCGGTTTCTGTTGTTGAAAAGATCGCCTCTTTATACGACATCCCGTCGAACTTTCCCCCTTCAACAAAATTAGACGTGACCATCTCTTCAAATTCAATAGCAGTACTATGCAGGTCCGCGATCATGGCAGAAATCATTGTTTTATATTCCTGTTCATGATTATCGGAAAAAACAATATCTGTCGATATGAATTTCTTTTCACGCGAAATATCTTGAAAGTTAATATCATTCAGCCATAAAGAGAATAGGGGAGAGTCAAAGCTTGGCGGTTCTATATCTATTTCAGCAGTTATAATGTCATTTACATTAGGCTCGGAAAGTACCGTTTCAAGGCGGATAGTACTTGTGGATGTGTAGACCTTGAAAATATTTCCCGTTGCGGCAATACCGTGCCAGTCAATATTTACGCTGTTTTTCTCACCTTCGAGGTTCTTAAGTACCTTAACCTTCTTTTCAATTTTATTGAAGTAGTCGTTCTTTCCGCGGTCAATGACGATTAATTTTTCCGCAGGTTTAACATCAATGACACGCGCAATTATCTGGTGGGTATTCTTCTTTTCAAGCTCACCGTGTTTTTTCGGTCCCTTCGGCCCCGAACACCCGGAAAGAAGAAGTATAAAAATAGAAAAGATTAAAAACCGCCATGATAGATATTTTTTCATTTTAATCTAAAATCAGAATTTATATGTGAATACGACATTCGGTTCGGTTCTTTCTTCCTTGATATAGTCATTTATGGTATCGTCCCAGTTATACGTCTTTTTATAATCAACGAAGAATTTAAAATATCTAAGGAATGGAATCGCGAGGTATGCCTGTGTATAAGTATTGAAGTTTTCATTCCAGTCAACCTCACCGAGTGAATCTATTTTATTCCTTATATATATCGCATAAAGTTCAAAAGGCGCTTCATCCAGTGTCATCATTTTAACAGAAAAAGTTCCGCCACTCTCTTTACTCGGGAAACTCTGAAATTCAAGGTTAGTCTGGAAGAAACGTCTCCAGTTGAAACTTGCGAGGTAGAACTGTCCAGTCTCCTGTTCAGAAGTGGTATTGATCAGGAAGACCGTGGTGTTGGTGGTTGAATTCTCTGACAGCCAGTATTTCTCACTTTCATAGAATGTATCGAAGATCGCAGGTTCAAATTCTTCTCCCCTGTTGATCATGCCACCGAAGACCTGGAATTTAGTTGCATTCCTGTCAATCGACCCGACTATCATTAATAAACCTGAAATGAATCCGCTGCCGTAATCCTGGATCTGCGCGCCTTCACCGAATAATGCAAAGGAGAACATGTTCCTTGAACCGAGATACATTAATATATCTCCGCCTGCAACAGTGAGGGAATCGGTCGTTTCAGGATTCAGGTCAGGATCCGTGTCCGTTGCAATGGTCATTCCCAGTTCAAAACGCTGGAGGAATGAATTGCTGCGTCTTCCGAATTTCCCGAAGTAGAACCGCCCTGCATAGAATGTCGGGTCTTCAAGGTCATTTACCAAACTTTCAAAACCGATTGTCCCGCGTTTTGTCTGGAGAATGAATCTCCCGCCGATCCTCTGTTCATCTTCGGATAACCTGTTCATGTAACCCCTTACGATAAAACCATAACCAATACTGACATCTTCAATATTCCCGATATATGCCATGATGGGGCCATATTCGCGGCCTAAGCGCAAACGCTGAATGATCTTGTGATGGTCAAGTTCTTCCTTCCTGACATCACCGTCTTCGTTTAAAAGGTAACGGAAAGATAACTGCATTCCAAAATTCTTGTAATCGAGTTCAGGTTCAAACTTGATAGTGAACCAGTTTGTTTCTTCAATTGTCGTGGATCCCACGCCAAGGTTAGGGATAAAATGTTTATCAGGAAGGTTGAGAAGGTCGCGCTGTTCCATAGTGAGGAGACGGATGTAAACAAGGTCAAGGGTTGTAGTCATGAATTTTACGGAGACCTTCTTACCGCGCAGGATTAAGGATTCGGAAAGGTCAACAAGTTCAAGAGCCGGTTTTAGTTTAATTGCTTTGCCCCTGTATTCGTCGCTCTTTGCTTCGTCTCCTTTTTCCTTGTAGACCAATGAAAGGTATAAATACGGTTCGGGATACTGCTTGTCAATCTCAATTGCCTTTAATAGGACAGATTCGGCGTTATCCCAATCCTTATTCGCAATATGAACCGCGCCTTGGGCGGTGTACCCGTATTTAAATTTCGGATCAAGCTCTGTGGATTTCTCAAAGTCCGAAATTGCCTTTTCCATTTCACCGGAGTAATACAGTAATTGTCCACGGTTTAAATAGATATAAGGATTTGTCTGAGTTTTAGAAAGGAGTTCTGTGAAATAAGCCAGCCCGTCTTCAACCTTCTCTGATTTAACATAGTAATCAGCCAGGAGCCAGTATGCTTCATTTACATTCGTGTCAATGGATATTGCCTTATGCAGGTCGTCTATTCCCAGGTGATATTTCCCTGTCTTTC
>JAQVHJ010000143.1 GCA_028696285.1 bacterium | reverse complement strand
ATATTTGAAACTGAAATTGCTGATTTCACCGGTTCAATTAGGTTTCCCGGTTATAATAGGTTTGAATACAGCCTGAAGAATGAATCAGGAAAAAGAATTGCATCGGGAGTCTATTTCGCTCTAATAAAAACAGCGTCCGGAAAGGAAACAATAAAAAAATTCGCAGTTATTTTTTAAAATTTAACCTATCTGAACTATGTCTTGAAAAACTTGAGGAATTGCAGGTAATCATCTGCCTTAATTAAATTATCAACAATATTTTCCATCAATACCATTCTTGAAATTTCGGAAAGAGTATTTAAATGTGCTTGCGGAGGCTGATTTTTCGGGGAGATAAAAGTGATCATTATCCTGGGTTTCGATTCGGAATTTTTCATTGTAAATCCTTTTCTATTAACAGCGAAGAAAATTTGGGATTCGGTTACCTGCTCCGTTCGGATATGTATAAGCATGATATCAGGCGTAAGCTCAATCGGATATTCATTAATGACTGAGACTAATTCATTATAAATCACCCTATCGTTTGGATATGTATTTATTGAGATTATTTTCCGGAAAATATTTTCAGGGTCATTATCAGTAAGATTGAAGAAGAAATTATTCTCCGGGATTGTCCGTAAAATTTCAGGATGCTGACTGAAATATTTCTTATCAAATTCCTGGTCATCAGAAGAATAATACGGGTATATCACAATAATATTATTCTCAGGAAAACTTTGCTTCAACTGGAACGGCATTCTATCAAACAGATTTCGCCAGGCGGGTTTACCCTTTCGGGAAATGAACTGAATCAGCATATCATTTTCTCCGACCTTATTCTTTAACTGCTCGGTAATCTTTTTCCAGCTTTGGATATTGACAAAATCAACCGACACTCCAATATCCTTTAAACATGGCGTGATTTCCTTTGAAGTATTCTCTTCTGAGATAATGGTAAGTTTTGCAGAGATGGCGGCGTAGAACTCCTTCATTGCAAGAATATTTCTCTTGAATCCTTCCTGTTGATTGATTAATGGTGGTAGTATTAAAAATATTCTTTTTGTCAGATTAGCCGGGTGAATAATTCTGGGAATAAATATCATTTTATTCGTGGCTCTAACAAGTTGCTCCAGAACTGTATCGAATATGGTATAGGTAAAGTTCTTATTTTCATTCCAGCCAAGAATAACCTTTGAGATTCTCTGTTCAGCTATTGCTTTTGAAATTGCAGATGAGACATTCACATCTATCTTAGTCAAGGGTACGACCTGTTTCTGGACGGCATTTGCCATTACAACTGCCTTTGTCAGGATAGCCTCACCTTCAATGATCTGTTCCTCCTCATTCTTCCCGCCCATTACAATATGCAGAAGATAAAGCGGTTCATGGTTTGATTTTGACTGGAGAAGGAACGCAAGTGAGATTAAATTATTTAAATTGGCAAATTTCTTTATTGGTATCAATATCCTGTCAATCTCTGTCCCTTTTGAAGTGTCAATGGTATCTTTAATATCCCTAACCAATTCCCTTGAATATTTCTGAGTAAGAACAGACCCGAGAAAACAGGTAATGATAATCATTAGAATTGTTCCGGTCAGGATCGCATCATTAAAAATCCCGAGCCGACGCCCGACTATTACTGCTGCAAGGGTGGCTGCCGCCTGGTTGACGCTCATTCCAAATATAAGGCCTTTTTCTGTCTGATTAAAATTAACTAACCTGCCAAAGAAATTGGAAGCGATATGCTTGGACATTATCGCTATAAAAACCATAAGGAAAGAGATTTTTAACGTGTTTAGATCTGAAAAGAGAAGAAACGGGTCTATCAGCATCCCGACAGAAATCAGGAAGAACGGGATGAATAATGAATTGCCCACAAACTGAATCCGATTCATTAAAGTGCTCTTCTCAGGAATTAATGAATTGAGTGTCAAGCCTGCAAGAAACGCCCCGATAATCGGTTCGAGGCCTATCAAGTGCGATAAGAAGGCCGAGATGAAAAGAGCTGTGATTACAAAGACATACTCCTCAATTCCTGATTCGGTAGAAAAATTCCGAAAGAACCAACCCCCTATCTTTGGTAGAAAAATAATAATAACTAAAACATAAACAATGCTGAGAATCCCTAATTTTACCCAGAATAAAAATGATAATTCACCATGATGCGAAGCGATGACTATAGCCAGAACCAGGAACGCAAGAGTATCTGTTAAAATAGTCCCGCCGATGGTTGCGGTGACAGACCTCTTCTTCGAAAGGCCTAACCTGCTGACGATTGGAAATGTAATTAGTGTATGTGATGAAAACATGCTTGCAAGGAGTAAAGCTGCGCCAAATTTAAGATCCAAAAAATAAAACCCGGCTACGGTTCCTAAAATCAGAGGGATGAGAAAAGTAATTATACCAAATAGAAGACTGTAATGTTTATTTTTCCTGACGTAATTAAGATCAATCTCTAACCCCGCAAGGAACATGATATATAATAATCCGATCATTCCAAGAAGGTCAATCGCCCTGTCCTTCTCAAGTATTCCGAAAAGATGGGGGCCAAAGAGTATGCCGGCAAATATTAAACCGATGATCCCGGGTAATTTTATCTTCTCCATTAAAATGGGCGCGACAAGAACAATGATCATTACTATTGCAAAGATTATTACCGGATCATGTATAGGCAATGTTATCGGCATAAAAAATGACCTCTCTTCATATTAAAACGCGTAATCCTTAATAAGAATTAACAATAAATAATATTAATTCCGGTTAATATTATATCATTAAATTCAAATATTGTCAAGTGAAGGTGCCGGCCAGGAGTTAGGAGTTGTTCAAGCATTACAGTTATGTTTGTAAATTGGCATTATTTATCTGAACTTCGCAGATTGTCTTTTCTCATTCTCCACCCCGGTCTTAAGACCGGGGTTACTTACCGTCAACTCCTGAAGGAAAAGAAGGTGATGCGTGAACCGTGATCCGTAATCCGAACGATCTAAAGAATTAAATATTAAAGAGTTATTTATCTATAATCAGACCGAGATTCAGATAGAGATTGAGAATTAATTCAGTATCAATAGCATTTAATACTTGCATTAAATAAAGTTTGCACAGCAAACCCTACTCATACTTGATACACTTACTGATTTAAGACCGGGGTTACTTACCGTCAGCTCCTGAAGGAAATGAAAATATGAATATTAATCCAGATTGAGATCGACATAGAGATTGAGAATTAATTCAGTATCAATAGCATTTAATACTTGCATTAAATAAAGTTTGCGAAGCAAACCCTACCCTTACGTGATACTCTTACAGATTCATGACCGGGGGTTACTTACCGTCAGCTCCTGAAGGAAAAGAAGGTGATGCGTGAACCGTGATCCGTAATCCGAACGATCTAAAGAATTAAATATTAAAGAGTTATTTATCTATAATCAGACCGAGATTCAGATAGAGATTGAGACTTAATTCAGTATCAATAGCATTTAATACTTGCATTAAATAAAGTTTGCACAGCAAACCCTACTCTTACTGATTACTCGAACTGAAAATTCAACAACGTTGAATTTTGGGGGATAGAACGCTTTTAGCCCACCGTTTCAACGGTGGGTATGAATGGAGAAAAACAATTCTGCAGAGTTCAGAAAGATATATTCAGTTAATGGATAAAAATGAGATGCAGGAACAATAAGGTGCCGGCCCATGACATATGACATGTATATTAGTGGAGGGCGAAGCGTGGAAAGTGTAATGAATATGAGAAATACAAATCTTACCATTCACCGTTCACCGTTTATTGTTCACCGTTTTTCACATTTTAACTTGACGATGTATTATGTTCAAATGATACGGGCGTTATCGCAAGATCTAGCAAGCGCAGCGATGCGTCCTCACCGTTCGCCTATACAATTATCATTTGTTAGATAATGTTTTGTTGCATAATATTGCAGTATTAAATACTGATGATACGGGCGAAGGCCCTTCGCCCCTACGATGTGTATCAAATGTTTATAATACGATTCTTTCGAATCACGGTTCACGAATCACGAATCACGTCTATTATTCTTCATCCCGTAGGGATAGAACGCTTTTAGCCCACCGTTTCAACGGTGGGTATGAATGGAGAAAAACAATTCTGCAGAGTTCAGAAAGATATATTCAGTTAATGGATAAAAATGAGATGCATATTTATTGAACATTACAAAATTAATATCATTATTTATATTTAAATATTGAACTTCTCAAAAAACATTTTAAATCAACGCCACCCAGTGTTAAAATACTGGGCTAATGGCTATCGTCCCTACGGGATTAAATATTAATATTTCAATTTGTATTTTTAATCACAAGCAAAGCGCAGTGGTCCGCTCAATTTCAGCAACTGGAAATTGTATCGGAAAAATAGAATTAGGAATAGGTAGAATTGTAAGCATGTAATACTTTATTCTATATCTATTTCTTTATAATATTAATTTCACGGATATACTTATTTTCACTGAATGTAAATTTAATTTGAATTATTCGGTTTGCAGACCAGTATGGTTCTTCAGGAATAATATTCATATATGTTTTCCCGAACTCGTTAACAATCTCAACTCTTCCTGTCGAATACCCGAATATACCGTTAATGCTGACTGCGAACCTTCCTGACCACTCATCTTCAGGGTATATGAATCGAAGATCAGGCACAGACGGAGAAAATTCGAAATTAACTATTTCCTTATTTTCAAAAATTCCCCTTACAGAAAATAATTCGAGGAATTCAATCTTTGAATTCTCATAAAAATAATACTCAATTAAATAATCATCAGAAAGAATATCAGTGAATTTTACAACGGATTCATCCGGAGAATCATTCTTAAACCGGGAACCATCACTGCCTAAGCTGAACTCCCTCCCTTCTTCAGAAGGGATTCCGACAATGGTTTGTTTAATTTTAAATGCTTTCCGGATAAAGAATGGAACTAAGTATTTAACGTTTGCCTTCTTACCGTTTATCATTACTTTCACTTTTCCTGATGCGATTTCTTCCAGATCTACCAAAGCCCAGATTAATTCATCTGAATGTCCCATTGTACTTCCGTTCCTCTTCTCCGGCGTGAATGATTTAGAAATCACTTCAAAAAAAATCAGTATTTCATCCCCGGTAATCGACTGGTATTTAATTTCATACTTCTTCTTTTCCGATTCCTTTAATTCAATCTTATTACTGTAATTCTTCAATGGGATATTTTCGTATAATTCACCGGGAAAGTTATCGTTAATGCCAAGAACCTGCTCCCCGGTAGTATCAGCATCAAGGTTAAACCACTCCCCTTTAAAACGGCAGATTTCCAGAGTCCACCAAATATCATTATTCAATTCAATAAATATCTCATCTTCAATGGGAATGAAAAATGGAGTAAAAGGAAAAACCGGATTAATTATCTCAGGACTGATCTCATTAACTTGATAGTTATATCCGGAACATTGGATACTTTTGAAGTTCTCGGGTTTAACGGTCTCAGGTCGTTGCATATCCATCTTTCCCTTACATCCGGGAAATAAAATTAATCCGGTAAAAAATATTATGAGAAATTTAGCTGGTTTTAACATCTTTTCTAATGATTTTGAACAATTCAAGAAACTCTTCAAGTGTAAGGACTTCCGGCCTTGATTCGGAAGCAATACCAACTTGCTTTAATGCAATAGAGACCTGTTCATCATTCAGATCATGATAAATATTCTTGATGCTGTTGCGAATCTGCTTCCGCCGTTGTGAAAATAAAAGTTTCACAAACAAAGAAAATTCCTTTGTATTTATTTCTTTAGTGATTATTTCAGGCTTCCAATCTATCTTCACAACAACAGAATCCACTTTGGGAGGCGGAGAAAAAGAAGAAGCGGAAATATTAAATAAGAGTTCAACATTTGCACAGGAATTAACAAATACCGTCAAAGCCGAATACGCCTTTGTTCCCGGTTGCCCTATCAAGCGCAGGCCGTACTCCTTTTGAACGGTAAGTGTTGCGCTGGAAATCATATCCTTAAATTCAATAATCTTAACCAGGATATCTGTTGTAATTGCATAGGGTATATTGGAGATTATTCTGAACTTCTCATCTTCGGTCTTCTTTAATTTTCTCAGGTCGTAATTTAAAAAGTTCCTGTTCAATATTTCCAGATTTTCATGGCGGATAAATCGTTCCTTCAGTATATCTGCCAATCTTGAATCGATTTCAAATGCGCAAACCCTCCCTGCATCAATTATCAGGAACTCGGTCAGGGTTCCCATTCCTGCGCCTATTTCTATTACAGATTCACCCCGGGTTAAACCCGACAGATCAATAATCTTATTTAAAATATTCTTTTCGAAAAGAAAGTGCTGTGATAATTTTTTCTTCATTGCAACAACTCAATATTTTTTTTAACTGCATAAATAAAAGAGTCCGGGGATGCAATCCCTTTCCCTGCAAGATCAAATCCGGTTCCGTGAGAAACAGAAGTCCTGATAAAATCCAAACCC
>JAQVHJ010000142.1 GCA_028696285.1 bacterium | reverse complement strand
GGGATACAGGCTCTGGATATATTTCTTCAATTTACCGGAACAATGGAACAGGTTCCTTCGCAGAAATTAATGGAGAAAATTTAACCGAGGTTGTTTCTTCTTCAATAGGCTTTGGAGATATAGATAATGATGGTGATTTAGATTTAATATTAACAGGCTATACAGGATCAGAAAGAATTTCAAAGATTTATCAGAATAAAGAAATTACATCAAATTTACCTCCTGATATCCCGGGTAATTTAACTTCAACAGATATCGGCGGGTACTGGAATCTTTCCTGGGACATTCCTGCTGATGACTATACCAGTGCAGATATGATACAGTACTGGGTTGCTATCAGTACCTGTATTTCTGGAACATTTGGATACACGAGTGATGCAATTAACCTCCCCAGGGGGCAGGCTAATGTGGGAAATGTTTTTGTTACCAAAGACCATTGTATCCAGACTAAAATTCCTACCAGTAAATCCCTATACTGGACAGTTGCAGCCATTGATACTTCATTTAAGAACAGCTCATTTTCTACTGAACAATTAGTCGAAGCTACCACAGATTCAGATTCTCCGGGTCAGGTAATAGACTTGGCTGTACTCGGCAGCAGTTATAATTATGTTACTCTTGAATGGACAGCTCCCGGTGATGATGGATATTCATGCTGGCCTGCAGCAGGATATGATATCAGGTATTCCAATTCACCCATCAATGAAGGGAATTGGAATTCCTGTACCCAGGTAGAGAGCGAACCTGCACCGGGTAACGGTGGTAGTAATCAGGTTTTTACAGTACAAGACCTGTCTTCAGGAACGACTTATTACTTTGGACTAAAAACTAAAGATGAATTTAATCAATGGTCTGACCTTTCAAATATTGTCTCTGCATTTACCGGAACAATATATGGAAATGGCAGCCAGACGATTTCCTATACCCCGAATGATGGGTATCATATAACTGATTGGGTAGTTAATGTAAGGTTATTCAATGCCGGAGCCGTAACTGCGACGAATGTTACCGCAGAAATAGTAGATGTAACCGACTGGGTAATTATTAATGATGCAACCGCTGCTTACCCGGATATCAATGCCGGGGCAGAAGCCTGGAGCGGGGAACCGCAACCGTTCATGTTTGACTTGACTAATAGGCCTCCTGCAACAAATTACATTATGGTCTGGTTGAATATTTCATATACAAACACCGGTAAAAGTAAATATTCTGAAACAATCTCTCTCAAACTGGAGATTCCGGGAAAAGATTCCAGTGTACCGAAAAATTTACTCGCGGTTTCGAAAGGTTCATTCATTAAACTAAAGTGGAATGAAGTTTCTGAAGTTAATGGTTATAACGTCTACCGATTAAGGAATGGAAATTGGAAAAAGATTAATGATGAAATAGTAACCGATAATTCATTCAATGATTACAATGTCCTTGATGGGATTGAATATTCATACAAGGTAACAAGTGTAATCGCTGAAAAGGAATCAGGATATTCTGCAGTTGCAAAGGCAGTCTTTGAAAAGAACTACACCACGCTTGATGAAGTGATTTCTTACCCGAACCCTGCAAAGGATAAAGTAACCTTCGAAAAACTCCCAAATGGAAGTAAAATAGAAATCTATACCATGACAGGTGAGTTGATTTATGAAATCACCTGTAAATCAAATCATGAAGAGTGGTATCTGATTAATAAAGCAGGGAAACAAATAGGGAATGGGATCTATTTCTATGTGATAAAACATAATAGTGAAATCAAGACCGGTAAACTCGCAATAGTAAAATAGGGCAGTGAAATGAAAGAGAAAGACAAAAATAAATCGCAATACATTAAACCTGAATTAAAGAAACTGGAATCGTTGAAGAAGATAACATTGTTATCTATACCGATTCCATAATAAAAAAAACAGGGAACTTAAGGGAACTGAAGGGAAAATATAAAATCATTTTAAAACTTTTGTGATGAAAATTGCTTTTCACTTCTAACTTCTTATGATAATATACCATTATCACTTTCCACTCTCCACATTCCATTTTCCACTATTTATAAATACAGGGACGGTAGTTGAAAAAGTTGATAATTTGTAGATTTTTAATCAATGAAACATCGAACATATTGATAGCTAGGAATTATATCTTTTAAAATCGCAAAGTGATTAAATTTTAAAACTGTAAAAAATAATGGAAAAAGTGAACTAAGAGTAAGAAGTAAGAGGCCGGAACCATTATCTATTATTTAACTTGACAATGGATTTATTTTAAAGTATAATATTATTGAAGTATCATGTTCTTTTAATTTTTAAAATAAATAAATCTATTTATATTTTACTTTAGTGCTCTTAAGTAAAATACAATAATTTATATTTTACTTTAGGAAAGAATAATGGATATAAAGAATTTCAAGGCAGGATATCATAAAAAAGGATATAAATATAGTTACTTTTTACCATCAAAGATCAATCATTCATTTATTTGGACAGATGAGGAGATTAATGAACTTCTTGAAAAGGCATCGTTTAAACTTGGAGAATTAGATTCATTTTCACGATTTATTCCCGATATTGACATGTTTATATTGATGCATATTTTTAAAGAAGCTGTTATTTCCAGCAGGATTGAAGGAACAAAAACAAATATAAAAGAAGCTTTAATTGAAGAAAATGATATATCCCCAGAAAGAAGGGATGATTGGAAAGAAGTACATAATTATGTAACTGCACTTAACGATGCGATAAAACAATTAAAAAAATTGCCTTTATCCAACCGGTTAATAAGAAACACACATAAAAAATTAATTTTCAATGTAAGGGGTGAAAACAAAAATCCCGGAGAATTTCGACGATCTCAAAACTGGATAGGAGGATCAGAAATATCCGATGCAGTATTTATCCCCCCTTTTCATACTGAATTGCCGGAATTACTTTCTGATTTTGAAATGTTCCTCAATAATAGAAAAGTAAAAATTCCTCATTTGGTAAGAATTGCGATTGCACATTATCAATTTGAAACTATTCATCCGTTTTTGGATGGTAATGGAAGGATAGGAAGGTTATTGATTACTTTATATCTTGTTTCAAGCGGGATTTTAACAAAACCATTATTATATATTTCTGAGTATTTTGAAAAAAACAGGCTTTCCTATTATGATAATTTATCCCTTGTAAGAGAGAAAAACGACCTTGGCAAATGGATTAAGTTTTTTTTAAATGGAGTAATTATAACTTCACAAAATTCAATCTCAACATTGAAAAAAATAATCGATATGAAGAATATTACGGAAAATAATATTATTATGCATTTAGGAAAACGATCCAAATATGCACTGGTATTATTCCATCACCTTTTTAAGAAGCCTATAATTACAATAAAAGATGTTCAGATCATAACTGGATTAACTCCAAAATCAGCCAATGATCTTGTAAAGATATTTATAAAACAAAAAATATTGATAGAAACAACAGGATATAAGAGAAACAGAATATTTAGTTTTAATAATTATATAAAATTATTTTAAATATCTTATGAATTACCATTCCGAACTAAAGCACTTTATCCTCTCTATCTGCAATAAGAATTCGAAGAATTACTGTAATTTCAATCTGATCAGGAATCCTGAAGACCTTTATAAAGAACTAAATATCAAATCATCTATATCTGCATTTAAGGGTGAGTTATTTGAGCTGTTCCTGGAAGAACTTTTCCGGGGTAATGGTTACCTGGTTGACAGGCTGGGGGAGGGTGGCCATGATGAGGGGTGTGATCTGCTTGTTAAATTCCCCGAGAAAGGTACTCCGGTTAGATTCGTTTTGCAGGCGAAGAACTGGGCAAAGGCAATTAATGAATTCGATGTGAGGAAGGAATATGAAAAATTCAAGGAGTTTTATAAGGATAAATATAAATTGAATTCCACACATTTCTGCTTTGTATCCTGGAGCTTTGTTAAGAGTGATAAACAGAAATTACGTAATAAATTCAATATCAAGGTTTGGGATGAGAATGATATCGCTGTAAAATTAATAAGGAACTATGAACCAAGAAATCCAAAACACCCGAATATTCTCCTGGAACCATATCAGGAGAGAGCTTTTGAGAATATCCTGCAATTCTGGAATAAGGGTGAGAAATGCTATGTCCGTCATGCAACCGGGACAGGGAAAACATATATAATAGCGAAGCTGGTTCAGGTGCTTAAGGAAACGGAAAAGAATAAAATTTTAATTATTTCTCCTTCAACATATATTAACGACAGGATTTTGAATCTTCTCAGGGATTACATTCCGGTTAATAGAATAGGATCTAAAATTAAAGATAATAAGCAGATAACCATTTCGACATACCAGAGTCTACTGTATAAAGGCAAGTTCAATATTGACCTGAAGGGGAGATTTACTCATGTGATAATGGATGAAGCGCATAGGGCCGGGGCTTTGGAATGGTATGAGAAGGGAATCTTGAATGTTATCGGTGAGAATACAAAGGTGGTCGGGCTGTCCGCGACTATGGAACGGTATTCAGGGGGATATGACATAATTAAATTCCTTGACGGGAATGAAGCAGGGAAATTAACATTATTCGAGGCAATGTCGAACGGCATCCTGCCTTTAGGTAATTATGTTTATTCGGTGATTGATATAAAATCCACAATAGATAATTTAACCGATGAAATCAACAGTAAATATAAAAGGAGTAAACGTAAACGCGATGAACTGCTGAAAAAGTTCAAAACACAGAATATAAAATACTACTCAATTGAAAAGATCATAGAGAAACATTATTCCGGACTGAAATTTAAAAAGATCCTTGCGTTCTGTGAGAATATTGAACATACCGATGAGATTCACATGCTTTTGAGGAGAACCTTCAGGAAATTCAGTAAAATTGAACTCATGACAATCAATTCGAAGGACTATACAAAGAAGGAGAATGAAAGAACATTAAATGACTTCTCTAATGGTGAAAGTTCCGCAAAAAAGATATTTATATTAACTGCAATAGATATGTTAAATGAAGGGATTGATGTTTCAGGCATTGATTCCGTAATGCTGTTCCGGAGAACCGGGTCACCCCGAATCTATTTCCAGCAGATAGGCCGGTGTCTCAGACGGCACGGAGTGGAGAGTCCATTGATCTTTGATTGTGTTCTGAACTATAAGAATATAGATATTGACTTCAAACAAGAGATTAAGAAAAGTAATTTCGGCTGGGATAAGAATGAACTTGACGAGAAGTTATTCGAAGTATTCGATGAAACCGCAGACATCTCCAAAATTATTAACGAAGTCGAAACCCGACTGAATTTCTATCCAACTTATGAGGAAGCGAAGGAAGCAGTTATGAAATTAAATATTCAGACCATGAATGAATACAGAATAAGATACATTGAAGATCCGCGTTTGCCTAGTACTCCAAATAGAACCTATGAAAATAAAGGTTGGATAAGTTGGTATGATTATTTTGGAAAATCCGAGCCTATTGAACCTTATGAAATCTACGAGGAAGCAAAAAGTGCTGTTAAAAGTTTAAATATTCAGACTATTGATGAATATGAATTAAGGTACAATGAGGATCCAAGATTACCAAGTCATCCCGATCGTACATATTCTAATAAAGGTTGGATTGATTGGTATCATTTCTTAGACAAAGAAAGACCTGATTATTATAATACTTATGAGGAAGCTAAAAGTGCTGTTCAGAAATTAAAGATAAATAGTTTTAAAGAATATATGGAAAAATTTCATTTAAATCCTTTATTACCATCAAACCCTCAAAGATTCTACAAAAATAAGGGTTGGATAGATTGGTATGACTTTATTGGTAAAGATAAACCTAAATATTATGAAACTTTTAAGGAAGCTAAAAATTTAGTTCTTAAATTAAATTTAAATTCTAAAAAAGATTACTATGTAATTCTTGATTCTTATCCAAAGTTACCTTATAGTCCAGATCAAGTATATAAAGGCAAAGGTTGGACAGATTGGTTTGATTTTTTAGGTTTAGAAAAGAAAAATTATTATAAAACATGTGAGGAGGCTAAAATAGCAGTATTGAAATTAAAGATCTCCTCGAGTTCTGAATATAAAACCAAATATAAAGAAGATATCTATTTACCATCACAACCCTGGATTCAATACAAAGATAAGGGTTGGAAAGACTGGTATGATTTTCTTGGTAAAGACAGACCTGAATATTACCATACTTATAAGGAAGCTAAGAATGCCATAACTAATATGAATATTAATTCTTATACAGATTATACTAAAAAGAAAAAATACCAATTAGATCCCAAATTACCTCCTAATCCAGAAAGATTTTATAAAGATAAGGGTTGGACAAACTGGTATGATTTTCTTGGTAAGGAAAAACCTGAATATTATCTTACTTATGAAGAGGCTCACAATGCTGTTTTAAATCTTAAAATAAAAAATCAAAATGAATATCAAGTTAGACACAATGAAGATAAAAAATTACCGGATGCACCTTGGAGTGTATATAAAAATAGGGGTTGG
>JAQVHJ010000141.1 GCA_028696285.1 bacterium | reverse complement strand
TATTCTAATCCCTCTTTTTTTATTTTATATGCAGTTCAATTATATCTTCATCCCTAAGTTCAAAATCATGCTGCACCTTTTGTCCGGGGTAGACTTCATCCCCCCAAATCCTGGCGAATTTGAGGTTTTTTGCAAAATCTTTATGAATAGCCTTTGCAAAATCCATTAGATTAGCTCCTTTATGAAGAATTACCGGGTCACTCTTATCAGCTTCTTTTCCGGGTTGTTTTGTATAGATCCTGATTATATCCAGTTTATTAAAGATTTGGTTTTTTAATTCCTTATCATCCCAGCTTTCAGAAGAAGACGTGAGAAACGTTTCAAAGTTTTTACATTCAGTCAACTTAAGGAGTTCGAGATTCTCGCTAAAATTCCCAATATCCGATTTATTTGCAGCAATGATAGTTTTTAATTCTTTTGCTGCAGGGTCCTCAGTCTCTTTAACAGATTCAGGGACGGGGAAGATTTTATGCTGATTAAGGGCATCAAAGAAGAATGTAATTTTATCCATCGAGTCATCATCTGCAATATCTACGACCACGATCACCAGGTCTGCGTTTCGAATAATTCCAAAGACCCATCCTTCATGAAACTCCGGTGAGACCGGTGGAATATCCACAAGCTGTATCTGAATATTTTCAAAGAAGATCATTCCCCAGACCGGGGTAGTTGTAGAAAAAGGGTATTCTCCGATTACCGGATGCGCATTAGTCAGTTTTTTAAGCAGGCTTGACTTACCGGAATTTGGGGGTCCTGCTAAAACGACCTGCCCGGCTCCTTCTTTCGGGACGAAATAGAAGTCGGTGCGTTTTGCTCCCTTCTTTCCGGATGAATCGGTAAGTTTCGCTATCCTTCTTTTGATATCTGCCTGCATCTTTTCTGTCCCTTTATGTTTAGGGATAGTTGCAAGCATTTCGTGGAGAGCTTCAAGCTTTTCCTGCGGAGTTTTGGCGTTTTTATATTTCTCTTCCGCTTTAATGTAGTCAGGAGTAAGATTTGCAGGCATTTTGAAAAATCTCCTTTTCAGAAATATTATAACATTCAAATTTAAATTTGTCAAGTTTTGGTTAAAATAGTTTGAAAATCATTATAAATTATGTTATAATGAAAAAATGTAGAAAAACAGGAGAAAAATGGATAATATCCAGAGTTTCGAAGAGAAGGAACTTAAGATAAGTTATACTTCAATAATAGTAGGCATTCTTTTACTGGCAGTACTTTTAACACTTTTAATCCGCTCCGGATTTCCGAAAGGTTTTATTTTCCTTGGCTTTGTAATGTTAGGAATGATAATTACATTTACAAAAATTGAGTATGGTATTTTATCTTTATTTATTTACATAACATTTATCAGTTATTTCAGAAGATTGTTTTACACTTCCACTGCAAGCGTGAAGGATTTTGATATATTAGTTGTTTTACCTGAATTTATTATCGTATTCCTTGTGATGAAAATGTTTTTTGATATAATAACAATGAATAAGGAACCATTCTGGGTTGAAGAGGGGAAGAGGAATTTTGATGTTGCGGATCTTTGGATAACTATATTTTTAATTTATCAGATGATGGAAATATTTAACTCGTCTTTGTTAAGCCCTATCTCAGGCATCTTAGGTTTTCGCGCATTTGGAATATATATGTTTCTTTATTATATCGCGCGGCAATACATAGACACAAAGAAAAAAATGGATATTTTAATCAATATAATTATTATAAGCTGTTTTTTTGCAGGACTATACGGGATAAAACAGATGCTATTCGGTTTTAATTCAGGTGAAAAGATATTAATTGAGAGTGGTCAATTCCAATCTCTTACAATTGCTTATACCATTCGCCGTGTTTTCTCCACTTTGAATTCACCTATACATGCAGGGATTATTTTTATATTAGGTTCTGTATTTTCATTGAATCGTTTTCAAAAATCAGAAACATTAAAAGAGAAGGTTATTTATTCCCTTATAATAATCACTCTAATGTTTGCAAATATTGGAACCATACAAAGAACGAATTGGGTAGGAATGATTGCGGTTTTTGTTTTCTATTTTGTTTTACAGCCGGGGATATTTAAAAAGTTAAATATTAAATTATTTGCATCCTTAGGAATATTGATAATTTTAAGTTTATTTATTGTTTCGAAGGTAAGCATAAAAAAGGGACCCGTTGAATACCGTCCTTATGATATTTTTATTGAAAAGTTTGAAACGATAAAAGAACCGGAAAAGGTTGGTTCTTTTCAATTGCGTTTAAAAGTATGGAGCAATTTAAAAAAGATATTATTTACCAAGCCTTTCGGGTATGGCTTGTATTCATCAAAATTTGAGGAGGAAGAATCCTTCGGGACCGATAATATTTATTTTACTTTTATTCTTCAGAATGGCGCAGTGGGATTATTTTTATATTTATTCGGAGTAATTTTTATTTTATTAAGAGTTGTAAAAATTTTCAGAGAAGTTAAAGATGAATATTTTATTGAGAATATAGTCATCTTTGCAAGTGTTATCATTTCAGTTTTGATTATGGGGATAACAGCTAATTTAATATCAGTTCAACCTTTAATATTTTTTATTTTCATCTGGTTAGGAATAATAGTGAATTATAAAAAGATAACGACGGAAGTTGAAGAAACACCTTCTTTAAATCCCGGTGTTTACTTCAGCAGGTATCGTTAAGGAATCATGAAGAGAATTTTATTTTTCAATCACTCATCAGAGATCGGCGGTGCGGAATTAAGCCTGCTTTCACTGCTTGATAAATTAAGGGACAAGTATGAGATATTTGTTGCAGCGCCTTTGAACGGGCCTCTTGATGAGAAGGTTAAAACGAAGGGGATTCAATTCATACCAATCAAGGTGGTACAGATTAGGAAGACAAGAAATCCTTTTATTCTGCTTTATTATGTTATCTCCATTTATTTTTCCAGCATGAATCTAAAAAGAGTAATAAGAGAGATTCATCCTGATTTCATTCATGCGAATTCAATCAGGTCAGGGATAATTGCGTCATTGTGTTGCGGAAAGATTCCATTAATCTGGCATATCAGAGATATCCTCGGTACGGGAGTGTTGGGAATAGTTATCAGGTATTTAGCAAAGAAAGCCAGGATCATAATTCACATTTCGGAGTTTTTAAAGAAGGAGTTCTGCCACGGGAATCTATCTCTTCTTGAGAAATCGGTAGTAATTTATAATGGGATTGATTTAAAGAAAATAGATTCAATAACCTCAACCGAGCATTTCCGTAATGAGTTCCGGATAAATAATGGAGATGGTCCCTTAATAGGTATTGTTGGATATATTGCCCCATTAAAAGGGCAGGAGGAGTTTGTTAACGCAGCGACAAAGATCATTCGCAACTTTCCGGAAGCAAAATTTTTTATTGCGGGTGATATCCTTTTCCGAAGAAAGAACCGGCGTTTCTTCAAAAAACTGAAGAGAATATCTGAAACTGATCCGAATTTAAAAGGAAATCTATTTTTTACCGGGTATTACAATAATATTTACTTATTTATAAAATCAATGGATCTTATTATTCAGCCATCCTGGATAGAAGGCTGGGGCCGTACCGTCTGTGAATCTTTCTGCTGTAAGGTTCCTGTAATTTGCTCAGAGATCGGGGGGATTCCGGAGATTATTAAATTTGAACCGGAGCGATACCTGGTTCCTGTAAAAGATGTTAATGCCATAGTTGAAAAGTCTTTGAAAATATTAAAGAATCCGGAAAGCATTAAAAGTTCTCTTGAGCAAAATTATATTTATTCCAGAAAAGAATTTTCAATAGAAAAACATTATTCCGGGATTCAGGGTATCTATAATGAGTTATAATCAGCACTTATTTGTAAGCACACATAATCCCATTATTAACGGAGGCGTTCTTCAAATGATGAAGTTTATCGGGGAAGAGATGAGTGCTGTCGGGTTTAAACCATATTTTTATTTTCCTTCTCATTCATTGTCAGATTTATTTCACTGCAGAATTGAAAAAGATAGAGTGCTCAGGTATCCTGCCCGGCGTTATTTTTCCTGTCCATTTATTGAGTTTGTTAAATTTCTTTTTCCGTCCATTTATATGTCAGAAAAGAAAGCAAGAGGAATTTATCACAGTTTAGGGGGATCTGCATTGACCGGCCTTCCATTCTGCTTAAACTCTAAGAAGTATGTAGTCTGGGTTGCAACCACTTTCAAAACGGAATTCAAGACACAGCTTGAGATATTTAAGCATTTTCAGGTTTATTATTTAATGAACCTGTTTTTATACCCGCTTAACCGTTTTTTTGAAGGAATGGTTTTAAAAAGGGCGAGTAAGATAATAGCATTAAGTGAATATACAAGAAGAAATATCAGCAAGGAATTCAGAATTCCTAAAGAATCAATAACTGTTATTAACATCCCTGTCTCCACGGAATTGTTTGAATTTAAAAAGCGTGATAGACTTCCAAAGAACAGGGCTTTTAAATTACTTAATGTAGGGCGGATTGACGATCCGAGGAAGAATATTCCGTTTTTATTGAGAGTAATAAAGGAATTGATAAATGACGGTTTTAATATTCAACTGACTCTTGCCGGAGCCTGTAAAGCGAAGAAATTGTTTTATCTCAAGGGGTTTCTTTCCGGAATAGAAGATCGGGTGAAAATTTTAATTTATCCTGAACTTCGTACTATTCAGGATTTATATAAAGAGTCGGATCTTTTTGTTCTTACTTCGAAGCAGGAAGGGCTTGGAATTGTTCTTCTTGAAGCGATGTCTTCCGGTTTGCCTGTGATCTCCACGCGGTGCGGGGGTCCGGAAGATATTATTAAATCCGGGGAAAACGGATATCTTGCCGAATGCGAAAATATTGAAGATTATAAAAATAAAATAAAAAACATTTTATCATCAGAAAACCTTTATAGAGAATTTTCAGAACAAGGTCGTGAAACGGTTGAGAAATATTTTTCACGAGAACATCTCCGTGAGAAAATGATAGAGATTTACCGGGAGATATTTCCCGAGCAATTTAACTAAGGGATTACTTTATGTGCGGAATTTACGGTATAATAAATAAGCGAAAGAAAAGAATAGACGGGAGTATTTTAGAAAGGATGGGTAATGCAATTATCCATCGTGGTCCTGACGATACAGGTAATTTTCTCCGGGAGAACCTCGGGATAGGAATGAGAAGGCTCAGTATAATAGACCTTAAAACGGGGCATCAGCCCATTCTAAATGAGAAGGAAGATAAATTAATAGTATTAAACGGAGAGATATATAATTATAACTATATTCATGATCATGTTTTAACGGAGGAGCATACTTTTAAAACAAAAACAGATGTAGAGGCAGTACTTCATTTATATGAAGAGAAGGGTTTGGACTTTGTTCATGATTTAAATGGAATGTTCGGGTTAGCTATTGCGGACTTTGATTCAAAGAATGTTTTTCTCTTCAGGGACAGACTGGGAATTAAACCGATTTATTATTACGATGACCGGGAATGGTTTATCTGGGCATCGGAACCGAAGGCAATAACAGAATCAGGGCTTAATCTTGATTTAGAAATAGACTATGAAGGGATTTACTTCTTCCTGAACATGGAATATTTTCCCGGAGAAAAGACGCCGTATAAAAAGATTAAGAAACTTTCCCCGGGACATTATCTGGATTTAGATTTAATAACGAGCGACTTTAAAGTTGAAAAATATTGGGATTCGGTTTTTCCGAAAGAAAAGTTAAGTATCTCATTCCCCGAAGCGGAAGAAAGATTTAAAGAACTCTTATTTGATTCTGTTAAACTTCGTATGATTTCAGATGTTCCTTTCGGATGTTTTTTAAGCGGTGGGATTGACTCTTCGGTGATTGCAGCAATTATGACAAAGATACATAATACAAAAATTAAAACATTTTCTTTAGGATTCGGTTCCGATAAAAGTATGGAGAAGTTTGACGAACTAGAATTTTCAACAAAAGTATCTGAATATATCGGGTCAGATCACAGATATTGGGTAATAAAAGGTTCGGAAGTAAGGGATTCCATTGATAAGATTCTTTGGCATTTTGATGAGCCGTTCGGAGGAGGGTTCCATACTTATTTTGTTTCGAAGATGTCGAAGGAGAAGGTTACGGTTGCCTTGTCAGGTTTAGGGGCCGATGAAATTCTGACCGGGTATGAGAAGCATTTAAAGATGCGTTTCTTTAAATATATCCTTGCTTTTCCCGAGTTCGCATATAAGCTTCCGCTCTTTATGTTAAAGAGAATAACTGGAAATAAGAAGATTTCCAAGCTGAATGATATTCTGACAAAAGACCCGTATAAGAGGTATTTAGGTTGGATGCGCGTGTTCAGGGAAGATTTGATAAGTAAATTTATCAGTAATGAATTTCGAGGGAAAATTACCAAGGATATTTATGAACATTTTTCACAGACATGGGATGTTTCCGGGTTGAATGAAAATGATTCTATATCGTATCTTGAACAGAGAAGTACTATGGTTGATGATTTTTTGAATTATACAGATAAG
>JAQVHJ010000140.1 GCA_028696285.1 bacterium | reverse complement strand
TGCCCTTATTAAAACCAATCTCCTTCTCAATGAATTCGACTTCCTGCAAAGTCCAGTGAACATACGGTTCCTCCTGATACCTCAGAGAATAATTCTCAAATAATTTCTTATACCATTGTTTCGTCATTTTTTTATCCAATCCCTAAACAAGGGTTTTTAAATTTTTACAATATATAATATAACATTATTTTCAAAAAAAATCAATATAAATGGTAAACGGGGAACGGGGAACGGTAACCGGTAGGAGTAGAGTTTACTTCGTAAACGTTATTTAATACAAGTATTACATGCCAACATCACTATCTATTTCTATTACGATTTCTATTTCTGAGATTTTTATGAATTAAATATTTTTCAATCCCGTAGTAATAGAACGCTTTTAGCCCACCATTTCAATGGTGGGCGGTAATATCAAAAGATAATTAAAGAGAAGTTCAAATATATATATGCAAATTTATTTTTAAGAATGTAATTATATTTAACAATAACATATAAAATATTTTTCATGTCATATGTCATGGGCCGGCACCCTATCCTATCTTAAACTCGAACTTGAAACTCGAACTCGAACTGATTTATTCCGGCCACCGTTCACCGTTCACCGTTTACTTAAAAATCCTTCAGGATATGATGATTAGTAACCCCGGTCTTCAGACCGGGGTAGATATATACAAATAACATGTTGCGAAGTTCAGAAAAACAATTGCAATGCTTAAATAATAATGTAATGATTACGACTCCTAACTCCTCGGCCGGCACCCTTTTCGTAGAGGTTAATGGCGTTAACCCGTAGCGTTTGAAATTATTACTTCAAAATAATCAGTTCCAGGTAAATAGTTAACAGTTAAAGGTAAACAATCAACGGTAAGATTGGTATTACAATCAACTGATACAACACGGTAAGAGCTTCCATTTCAGGGTAAATCCTTTATGGTTTCACTCCCCGGAAGCCCGGTTAGCCGCAAACTATATTGAATAAAACGTGATTCGTACAAAAAAAACGTTTCGAAATCAATTTATTCTTTTTATGTTTGTAGGCCGTGGTTTTAAGCACGGTGAAGTATCAATATTTATAAAACATTCATTATTTTCAGTTTAACTTACCATGATTTATGTGGGGAAATCATTCAGGATAAACGGGAAGATAAAAACGACAATAAATGTCCATGCGGTATAGACAGGTATAAAAATTACAACATCGCGTTTAATGGATTTGATCCGTGTTTTCTTCCTGAAGAATTTAATGTAATGATACATGAGCAGAATCAGGTTAGACAGTATAAGGATATTCATTACCAAGACCGTTATCCTGTTCGGTGTGAATCCGTACCAGGATAATCGGAAGATAATTGCGGATAATGCAATCAGGTCTATTATAATCGTAAGGAATATCAATGATGAATTGAAGTAATCGAACAGGTTCCAGTCTGAATCGTCAGGCCTTTCAACCAGGGCATAAATTATTATCAGAAGAACTATCACAAGTATAAAATTGAAAATAATCAGGAAATCCCTGTCGGTAAACGGATTATTCTTTGAAAAAAGATAATTAACCAGAAAGACCACGACCACGCTCAGGACCATAGGACTGAATATCTTTGAAATGATCGGGGCAATCAGTTTTACCGCCTTTATCTCACGCAGGGTCAGGGCGGCGCCGGCAAGGATTATCCCGGCAATATAGAATACAAGAATATGCTTGATGTAAAATTCAATGAAATCATCCACAAGAAATGAAAATAATGCCATTACAAGAAGATTGAATATCTGCATAGCAATCGCGATCACACCTATATAAACTACTGCTTCTCCGTTCAATTTAAGATACCCGATACCCTTGTCAACATTGAAAATTTCACGGTTTATAAAATTAAGCTGGATAAAACCCCATAGCAGAAAAGGCAGGTGCAAGATTGCAAGAACATCCGTCTGACTATCTGTCTCTGTATTTATCGTATGAAGTATTAAAATACTCATAACAAAAATTATTCCCTGATAAATAATAATATCCTTGGTCGGTTTCAGTTTATAAATAAGATATACCGCCAACACCCCTAAGCTGACCGGGATTGAGTAACGTACATAGAACAGTTCCGGATCAATCTTCAGAAAGATCGACGGGAGATTCAGAAGCAATCCGCTTATCGCTATTAAAATAGCAATCAGCCACCCTTCACTGATAAAACCACCCGAAGGAACCTTCTCGGTTCCATCCGAAGGCTCAGGCTTGGGAATATAATTAAGACGGAAATACCAGAACTTCAGAACCGGGACATCCGGAGATTCCGAATATAATTCCGAAATGATCGACTTAAACTCATCTGTATTTTTTCTGTATAAATCCTCAAGTTCCTCAGGATTATCTAAACTGTATGTTATAATTTCCTTTAAATTCTCCATAATTAAACAGCTCCTCTTAACCGTTATTTCTCTGAAATAATTATACAGCAATTCCCCAAAATTGTCAATCGAAATATTAATAATCGCTTCTTCTGCCAACTACCTTTTACAAATTACCGTTCACTATAAATGTGAAAAATGAAAGAACCGTCCCTTATTTTTTAAATAAGAATGCTCGAAACATATGAAATCACTTGTTCTATGTATGAAAATGAATGTTTTTAGTAGGAGTATTACTGTCAAAAGAAAACTAAAATCCATTTATCATTCAAATCCTTCAGAAATTGATGGTAAGTAATCCCGACCTTTAGACCGGGGTAGTGTATACATAAAAATATCTGCGAAGTTCAAAAAACCATATTAATTCTTTTCAATTAAAATGTAATGTTATTCAATAATAACATATGATATATTTTTCATGTCATCTGTCATGGGCCGGCACCATATTTTCGACTGGAATCAACCGGTTATAATTAATTATTTCTGCATCATCAGTATAAATGCTATATTGTCAATTTCCAATTTTAAATCTACAATTTTCAATTGTTAAATCTTCCTTTTTCAATGCGAAGCATTTCTTCTCTGCGTCCTCAGCGTCCTCTGCGGTTAAAGCCACATTAAAATGCTGTTCAAGTATCAATCGCTTTAAAGATTCGAAACATTATTTATAATGCTATATTCCCAATTTTCAATTCGAAGTGGTGCACCCCAAAGTGATACACCCAACGTGGTGTATCATACGTGCGTTGTCATGCATACTTGTTGTGCATGGGTGCATCATCAATCTACAATTTACAATTTTCAATTGAATATTCCACATCACACTAATCGAAATGTCATATGTCATGGGCCGGCACCTTATTCAAAACCAGACTCTGCTTACATTCTGATCTAAATCTGCAGTGGTGACATTTACCGTAGTTATTGTGATTCCTACGGATAAACTCCGGATGTGATGTTTGTTTCAGATAATCCTGAATAAGATTCAGTACCTTATTCTTTAGTTCATCTGTATTTTCTATCCTGAATTCTTTTTCATTATATTTAATGATCCCAAAATCAGGGCGCTTCTTATTTGTTTCTTCGAACAATATGAAATAAGCGCCCAGTTGAATTACATGGTCTTCATACGGTTTTTTAGGGGTCTTCCCCGATTTATATTCATAAATAATCAAGTTCCCGAATTTTTCAAGTACCCTGTCCGGTTTCCCGGTAAGGATAAAATCATCCGTTTCATATTTCAGTATCTCATCTGAATACTGCCCGTAAACCTTCTTCCCGAAAATTCTCCTGAATATAAAATAGATAATCAGAACCCAAACGCAGACAATTACAATCTCTTTTAAATATAACTTAATAAAATCCATAGACCCAGACCTGAAATAATTAAAAATAAAATAATCCCTGCAACCCTCTTGAAATCAAACCAGAAATGTTCCGTCTCCCCCCTATCCATCTGCTTTTCGGAAAGTTTCAGTCCCTTCTTCAATTCCTTCTTCTCACCAGTTGATAGATCTACCCTGACCTGCTCCCCCAAATTCCGCGCAATACACCATGAAACACTGCAGAACTTAAACTCGCGCAGCTCCGAAACAGAAATCTTCCTCTTATTATTATTCATTAATCACTCTTCCCGTTTTCCAATTGATTTATTATAAAATAAATCTTAGGGAAAGTCAAATTAATTATATTGAATATATGAAATAAGTGGCCAGCACCAGCCGACCCTTAATTCTATTTCTCCAACAGTTTGTTGGAGAATATTTTTTATTTTATTATATTGTGATATTGTATTACTTTATAAAATCTTAATATTTTAATTTTGTTTAACAGAAGATATATGGAGTCAGCACCTTATTCGCTTCGGTAATTTTAGTTGACGTTAAACGGGAATTCTAATTGTCGTTGATAAAATATAAATTTAACGACAGATGACAGAGGCCGGCACTTTAAAATTATAACGACAGATGACAGAGGCCGGCACTTTAAAATTGTCCCTTATTAATGTCCCTTAATGTCCCTTATTTTTTCTGAAAGGTTTTAAGGTAAAATGTAGTAAGTACCTTTCTTATCGACGCGTTTTTCAATAATATTTTTCTTAACAAGGTTTGTTAAATCTCTTGTAGCGATTCTTTTTATGCAGTGGTATTCTTTTTGACATACTTCATTGTCAATCTGCTTATTTATAATAAGATAACGAATGATTTTCTCCTGCCTTAAATTAATGCTGACATCACGTATTATTTTAATTCTTCCATACAATTCCTTAATGGTAATTCTAATTTTCGATAATGACCAGGTACCCAGGAACACCTTATTCTATTCCGAATCACGTTATCGGGCATAGAGAAAACTGCGACAGATGACAGAGGCTGGCACCCTATTTATTTTTTTCCACTTCTAGTACAATTATCTATTCTTCTCAATATATAAGAAACAAAAGTAAAAAGATCCAATGCATCTTCTTCTTTAAGATCCCATTCAATTTTTGGTGCATGTGCAGTTGGATTTCGAAATGTTCCTAGTAATCCTTTTATTAGATTCATAAAACCTTTTTGTTCCATTTTTTCAGATTCTGTATTTAAAGGATTAATTTTAAGGATAGGATTAGCTCCTCCAAAAGCTTCATCTACAAGTTGTGCTCCATCTTTTATAATTCCGGAATATTTTTGAACTTTAGAATTAATACTTTTCGTTGCTTCAAGTATTGCATGAAAATAATTATCTTGAAGTAATTCTTTTCTACAAAATTCTAATAGGTCTTTATGTAATTTTCTATCATATATTGATTTTTTTAATTTATTAACTCTCATTTCTGCTTCTTTTAATGTTTCAACTGGTTTAGTTTTATGAAATTTACCATCGTCTTTAAATTCTAATCCATGAAAAGCCAATACTTGATTAATTTTATTTAATTTTAATTCATATAGATCTCTATTACCTACATATCTTGCAGGTTCTAATGAATAAAAAATAAATGATAGGACTTTATTTCCAATGTTTGTTTTATTTTGCTCATTTACTAACGCATTATATAGTCGTTTCCACTTTGTAATTAACGGGGAAATGTCTTCAATTTCAATTTGCAATAAATAATATTCAATTTCACTTCCTTTTAGACCGTTTTCAGTATCAGCTAATATTTTACAGATTGTTTCGAGTTCACCTAAACTAAAAGGATTACGTTTCTTTACTTTACTCATATTATGTTTATTTTATTTTACTCTTTTTCATAACATTCCTGACAAATTCTTTGAAGTTTTTTATGCAATGACACAAGAAATCCTTCTTCACAGTAATAATATTCTCCCTTCATAATTTTATTCAAACATTTTGAACAAACATATTCTTTTCTCGCTTTCCTTTTTGTATATTCCATAATTTAATTTAGCCTATCTAACAATGTTTGCCTATTTTGCTATTGTTAATTAAATATATATATTTAAAATTTTTAATTAAATTAAAATATGATATTTTGATTTTAATTTCCTCCGATGTTATCATATGCTTTTGTTATGTATTCTTTTGCAATTTCGATATCCTTATCACTGTTTATGGTTATTTCAAGGTCGCCGGTTCCGAAGTGTCCGATTTTGGATACATCTCTAAAATTTGATGGTTTATTCTTTATCGAGTTTGGATCTAATTTTAAAAATAGTAAAATTTTATTTTTCTGAATTTCCATGCAAGCGAAGTTCTGTGATATTTTATAAGCCACATAGAATTTCTTAGGAACTTCTTCTATTGATTCATTTATGCTCATGATAAAATCACGTAATTCAAATACAAGATTCTTTTTATTCTTTTCTATCTTTTCTAAATGCTCATCAAAATTATATACTCCGGTTGCTCGAGTTTGCGCTGCTTTTTTTCCTGCTTTGACCATAACAGGGTTCTTTCCTGAATTGTCAGCTGATGCAGATACTG
Organism: bacterium; assembly: GCA_028696285.1. Lineage (GTDB taxonomy): Bacteria > AUK180 > AUK180 > JAQVHJ01 > JAQVHJ01 > JAQVHJ01. The sequence goes on along the minus strand of JAQVHJ010000140.1, from coordinate 269 downwards.
AAACTATTAATGATTTTTTGAAAACTTCTTCAAAAAATAGTGCTCCGTTTTCATAATATCTGTACTGCCATAACTCAATATTTGCTCCCATGGTCTGTACTGCATGGAGATCATACTTCTTATATTCAGGGGCAATACAAATAACTCTTATGTCTGACCAGTCTATTTCAATTTTTTCCTTTGAAAATACTTTCTGAACTGCAATCTCATAATCCCCTCGGTGATCATTTATCCATGATAAATAGAATAAGCTCTGATTAATCAATTGA
>JAQVHJ010000002.1 GCA_028696285.1 bacterium | reverse complement strand
GCGCGGGGTATCCTCTGATCTACATAACCAGCTGGGAAGAGAACAGGGTTCAGGATGCCATCAAGAAAGCAGCATTGCTCGTAAGCAGAAAATGTTTTTCCTGGACAGTTACGGAAGGTTTAGCAGGAGAAGGGGTGCTGGAGACAGCATTGGGTGACCCTGTAAAGATATTGAATCATATTCAGCAGTATTCAGGGACAGGGATCTTTATTTTAAAGGATTTTCATGTTTTTTTAAAGGATCATTTTATTGTACGCAGGCTCAGGGATTTAGTGATAAATTTAAAAGAAACAAGAAAGAATATAATTTTTATCTCCCCGCTTCTAAATATACCAAAGGAGTTAGAGAAGGATATCACAATTCTTGAATTTACATTTCCTGATTTCAATGAGTTAAAGGGATTGTTTGCCAGTTTAATTAATAATGTAAAAAGTAACGTAAATTTTAAGATGGATATAACCGAAGATGATTTCAATAAAATAGTATCTTCTGCAATGGGTTTGACTTATATTGAAGCGGAGAATGCCTTCGCCCGGATAATAGTTGACGGTAAAGGCCTTTCGAAGAATGACCTGGGTAAGATAGTAAGAGAGAAGGCGCAGATAATTAAGAAGGCGGGACTTCTTGAATTTTTTGAATCATCAGAGAGTTTTACGACGGTCGGCGGTATGGAAAATCTGAAGGGTTGGTGCATAAAGAGGAAGGACGCGTTCTCCCCGTCGGCAAGGGAGTTCGGCTTACCGTCTCCGAAGGGAATTTTAATGGTCGGGGTTCAGGGCTGCGGAAAGTCCTTAATGGCAAAAGCCCTTTCAAGTTTCTGGAACCTTCCTCTGCTTCGTTTTGATGTGGGAAGGATATTCAGCGGGATTGTCGGATCATCCGAAGAAAATGTCAGGAATGCTATCGGTATTACGGAATCTATTGCACCGACGGTTCTATGGATTGATGAAATTGAAAAGGGATTCTCAGGAGTACAGTCTTCCGGGATGAGTGACGGGGGTACAACATCAAGAGTATTCAGTACATTTCTTACCTGGCTTCAGGAGAAGACTTCACCTACTTTCGTGATAGCCACATCGAATAATATTTCGGGATTACCCCCGGAACTTCTGAGAAAGGGTAGGTTTGATGATATATTCTTTGTTGATCTTCCGGACGAAAGTATCCGGACTGAGATATTCAGGATTCATATAAAAAAGCGAAACCGTGATCCGAATAATTTTGATTTAGCCGAATTATCAAAAGCAACATTTGGTTTTAACGGCGCAGAGATTGAGCAGGCGGTTATTGCAGGGCTATATGATGCTTTCTATGAAAAGCGGGAGCTTTCGCAAAATGACCTTTTAAAAAATATTAAAGAGACTGTGCCACTAAGTATAACCATGAAAGAGAACATTGAGGCATTGAGGGAATGGGCAAAAACACGGACAAGGCCGGTGTAATATTAGAGCCGGGAATTAAGAGAAAGAGATTTAATATCTTCATAGATAAAGAGGGGCGAATTCATTTAGCGCTGGATTTCCCGGATAAGAAGGATTTTATAGATGCTATAACAGTATCGGAAATTTCCGAAAAAATAAAGAAGTCAGGGGGTTTATGTGGATAAGAAGAACAAGAATATTCATGAAATAGAGACATTGATCAGAGCGCGTTATCCCATTATATATATTGTTACTCACGAAGAGGAGCGGGTTAAATCCTATATCTGGAAACTTGGCAAGGAGTTGGAGAAGCGTGTCTTTGAATGGAGCATCGTGAAGGGGATAACTCTTTACTCAGATAACCTTGATACGAGTCTGAAGCCCGACAAGAAAACGAAGGATCCGACCAGCGCTCTTGATAATATTCAGACAGCGGAACATCCGTCTATTTTTATTCTTAATGATTTTCATCCGTATCTTAAGGATACAACAGTGATCAGGAAATTAAAGGAAGTGGCACATGAATTCACTGCTTCATTAAAGTCACTGATAATAATATCGCCGGTTCTATCAATACCATGTGAATTGGAGAAGGATATTACGGTAATTGATTTTGATCTTCCGAGTCAGGAAGATCTGAAAGACGTTCTATTCCGCTTGAAACTGCAATTAAAGAAAAGCCAGAATATAGAATTGAGTATAACCCCCGAGGTTGTTGAGGAGGTTATACAATCTATTCAGGGTCTAACATTACAGGAGGCGGAGAATGTTCTTGCTAAGATTATTATTGAAAAGAGAAGGATCACAAGCGCTGAAATCCCAATGATTTTAAATGAGAAGAAACAGATAATCAGGAAATCAGAGATATTGGAATATTACAGCTCACAGGAGAATTTCCGTAATATTGGCGGCTTGGAGAATCTCAAGTTCTGGCTTGCGCAGAGGAAACTTGCATTTTCAGAGAAGGCGGAGGAGTTCGGGCTTCCGAAACCGAAAGGTGTTCTTCTTCTTGGTGTTCAGGGGTGCGGGAAGAGTTTGTGTGCAAAAGCCGTATCAACTTTATGGAACCTGCCGCTGCTTCGCTTGGATATGGGAAAGATCTTCGGGTCTCTTGTCGGGTCATCTGAAGATAATATGCGGAAGGCGATAAAAATGGCGGAAGGTATCTCCCCTTGTATCTTGTGGATAGACGAGATAGAGAAGGCGTTGTCAGGTGTGCAGAGTTCAGGAAGCAGTGACGCGGGGACAGCATCAAGAGTCTTCGGCACTTTTATTACCTGGCTGCAGGAGAAGCAGAAACCGGTCTTCGTAATCGCGACAGCAAATGATGTGACTCAGCTTCCCCCGGAATTATTGAGGAAGGGAAGGTTTGACGAGGTGTTCTTTGTTGACCTGCCGTCTGAAAGTGAAAGGGAGGGGATATTCACCATACACATAGCGAAGCGCCAGCGTGATCCGAAGAAATTTAATATTAAAGAGTTAGCCTTAGAATCTGCCGGTTACAGCGGCGCGGAGATCGAGCAGGTAATAATTGCAGCGTTATATGAAGCATTCTATAAAAATACCGATATAACAGATGACTTGCTGAAGAAGAAGATAAAGGAAACAATCCCGTTATCACGTTTAATGAAGGAGAAGATAGATGAACTTAGGAGCTGGTCGAAAGGCCGGGCAGTTTCTGCTTCCGAAATGAAGGAGGAAGAGAAACAGAAAATGGAAGTAAAGAGACATCTGGATATTTAAATTAAGGAGGAAAAAATATGTGCAGTGTAATAGTTGTTGTGCCGGTTGTATTAGTTTGGCCGCTTTTTGCGAGCGCAGCAGTCTCTATAGCGACTCAGCTGGGGTTTCAAATAGCAAAGAAAAGCAAGGAAGAGTTAAATGCCGATAAGAATATAGTAAAAACAATTTCATATGAAAAAGAACTTGATAAATCAAATGTTCTCGGTGAAACAATGAGTTATGAAGAGCAGATAGTGATAAATGCAGGTGATGTTGAAGTGGTATTTTCAAAAACACCGCGCGGTAAAGTAAAAATGGTTGTTACGGGTGATAAACATTCTCATGAAGAATTAGCAAAGATAGGGAAAGATGTTCTTGATAAGATTATGCAAAAGTATTCCTTGGAAGTCCTGAAAAAAGAGTTAAAGTCAAGGGGTTTTGATATTAATGAAGAAGAGAACTTAACTGATGGTTCTGTTAAGCTGAATGTTGTTCGCTGGGATTAAATAACGAGGTAAATGAATGGGACGTTTTGACTGGCTTGAAATGCCTGATGATAAAAAGAAGAAGAAGAAAGAGAGTAATTTGTTTGAAGATAAATCTGCAGAAGCCTTTATGAAAAGAGCGGAAGAAGAACTTCGTACCGGGAATTTTGACGATGCTTTAAGATATTTTTCAAGAGCTCTGGGCGAAGATAGTAATCTTGAAGATGCATGGTTCTGGCAGACCTGGATATTAATTCAATTGAATGAGATAAAGGAAGCAAGAACCTGGGTAGATAAGGGCCTTGAAAAATTTCCGCATTCAGTTAATTTACTTTCAGCAAAAGGGATGCTAATGACATTATTGGGGGATTTTGATCGCGCAGCAGCTTATCTTGACAGCGCAATTGAAAAGAAGGGTGATGCAATTTTTCCATGGTTGTATAGGGGATATCTTCTGCTTCAGGAAAAACCTATGCGTAACTTTAAACATGCACAAGCTTGTTTTTTTAAGGCTGATGAAGGATGGAGTAAAGACTGGTTTTTCCTCTGCAATATTGCGCTGGCTTATATTGAAAATAACTATCCTGAACATGCGCTGGAAATTTTAGAAAGGGCAAAAAAACAAAGAATAAATTCACCATATCTCTTTTACATTGAGAGCAGAGCTTATACTACAATCTCAGATTTTAATAAGGCATTGGATTTAATAAGCAAAGCATTGGCGATCTCTCCAAGGTTTGAGATAGGGGAGAAGTATAAGGAGTATATTGAGAGAAATATGGGAATTTCCTTTAGAATTAAAAATTTTTTTAAAAGAATATTCAGGAGTTAATAATGGCAAAGAAAAGAGAGTTGGAGATCATTGTTGACAAGGAAGGAAGAGTAAGTGTAAAAATCAAAGGGTTTCCGGGAAAGGCATGCATGGATGTTGCAAAGATTTTAGAAGAAGCTCTGGGAGAAATAAAAGAAGAAGAACATACATCCGAGTATTATGAACCTGAAGAAGAAAACAGAATTGATTTGGAAACTAATGAGTGAACAGATAGATCCTAATATTTACTATTATCCTCCGAGAGAAAAAAAAGAGTCGGAAAAAATATTCAAAAAGCGTGGTGGATTTTTCACAAGATTAAAAAGCAAGATTATTACTTTAACAAGAGAAGAAAGCACTTTTTATATTTTAACAATTCTCCTTCCCGGATTAGGACACTTTATTCTAAGGGAATTGAAAAGGGGAGTATTGTTTTTATGTTTATTCATTATAAGTCTTTCTTTAACTATAAACTCGTGGAATCAAATGCCAATGTTATTTTGGGGAGGAGTATTATTTACGATTCATTCTTATGCAATTCAGGATATAAGCATGTGTTTTTCAAGAAGATTTAAAGGAAGCAATTCAATTAATTGGAGACAAGTTTTTATTTATATGATAATTCTTTTATTGATTTATGCATTTCTTGGCCGTATCTTTGGGGCTCAAGTTGTATTATTCAATCGAAGATTGTGAATGTAAATATAAGGGGAATAAAATATGCGTACTTTAGAAAAATTATTAGAGAAGGCCTTGCAGGAGAATGCATCGGATCTTCACATGGTTTCAGGGAAGCGTCCATTCCTGAGGATCGGGCGGGAACTATATCCTATGAATGAAGAGCCTCTTGACCCGAAGGAGATTCAGGATATTGCATTTTCAATCATGAATCATCACCAGAAGGAGAAGTTCGATGAGGAATTGAATTTAAGTTTCTCAATGTATTTTATTGGCCTTGGTCGTTTCAGAATAAGCGTCTATAGGGCGAAGGGAAACATTGAGATGGCAATCAGGATTGTCGGGGAGAAATTAAAAACCATGGAAGAACTGCGTCTTCCGAAGTATATCGAAGAAGTCGCGCATTATCCGAACGGAATGGTTCTTGTTACAGGCCCGACAGGTGCCGGGAAGACAACAACATTAAATATAATTATCGATATTATTAACAGCTACAGGAGCGCTAAGATTTTAACCATTGAAGACCCGATTGAATTTTATCACGATCATAAGAAAAGCATTATTGTACAGAAGGAAGTTCTACTTGATACACCGAGTTTCGAGAAAGCCCTGTACCATGCCTTGCGCGAAGATCCGGATGTAATAGTAATAGGAGAGATGCGTGACCTTGAAACAATAAGAACAGCATTGATTGCATCAGAGACGGGGCACCTGGTTTTTGCAACGCTTCATACAACAGATGCGACACAAACCGTTCAGAGAATAGTAGATGTTTTTCCGCCATTTCAGCAGAACCAGGTTCGGGTTCAGCTCGCATCAACACTTCGAGGCGTTATCTCTCAGCGCCTTCTTCCGCAGATAGGAGGAAAGAAACAGGTTTTGGCATATGAAATATTGAAAAACAACAATGCAGTGAAGAATTGTATTCGCGAAAATAAAATACAAAGTATTTTTAATGTAATGCAGACAAATTACAATGAAGGAATGATTTTAATGGATTCTGTAATTAAAGAATTGTATATACAGGGAGTTATATCTTACGATACTGCGATTTCAAATGTAACTAATCAGAAAGTAATTAAAGAAAGGTAACAAGGTTATATAATTCTGAAATAATTTAACGGAAAGAACAGGTGTCGTTAATATTATTTGTTTCTTTATTTATTTTGAAGGTTCTTGAGAAATTGTTTAAATTTCTCTAACTCTCCTTCATTCTTTGACCAGCTTTCAATTTCCTTAATATCAATTTTTTGACTTCTAAAAACTAAAATTGCCTGCTCCAGCGATTGCGTGTCGTTCCAATGGTAATAAGCGGATAACCGGTCTTTTACAGAATCTGCAGGAGTCAATATTTTTAAATTTCCTTTTTTTGTTTTAATGATCTTGAATTTATCTAAATTTATTTCTGACCCGATAGTTACAGGATATGGAAGAAACTCAAGATAAAATGGACAATCTTGTCTAATAAATCGGTTCGTTTTTTGAAAAGTAAATCCGAGTAATTCAAGAACCGGTTTAATTTCTTTAATTGATGAAAATGTTACAAAATCCAAATCTTTTGACATGTATTTATTTTCTGAATAAATCGAAACACAAGCACCACCTACTAATATACTGTCAATCTCGTTATCTCGTAGTTTTTGACTGACAAGAGAAGCTAATTCCAATACAGTAATATTTTTATAATTTTTCACGGCTTCTCTCTTTTTCTCGGACGTTTCCTTTTTATAAAATATTTTTCTTTTTCTTTTAAGGGGAGAATTGAATATTCCTTTTCGAGAAGAGCCAGCAATTCTTTCAGAAAAACATAATTAGGATTGAATTGATATATTCTTATTTTCCCTTCAAGATTACTTACCAGAACAGCCCCTTCTTCCAATCGATCCAATTGATTCGCAACACTTCTTACCGGAATTTCAAATACATTTGAAATTTCCCTTATATATGCTTTTTTAAAGACGTAAATATAAAGCAATATTTTTTCCTTCGTTTCATTTCCCAGAATAGCTTTGAGCATTATTTCTCCTTGTATAAATTATTTATACATATGTATAAAAAACTTATACATTATAACATGAAAATAATAATTTGTCAAGATAAAAATAAGTTAACCTGAAACAAATGAATGTATTATAGATATTGATACTTCACCGTGATTAAAATCGCGGCCTACAGACATAGTAACAATAAATTGTTTATAACATGTTTTTTCTTTCGATTCACGGATCACGATTCACGAATCACGACTATGGATTGCCACAGTTGTTCATTTGCATGAACTTCTTCGCAATAACATTATAACATCTTCAAAAAAAATAACGTTACTTTTCGTTGCTGCGCTATTGAGATAAAGTTGAGATCTGGCAAGTGATTGCGATTTACCAGTGAGATTGCATTTGCAATCGAACGAAGCAATCTAAGGGTTAAAAAGGAATTTTCGGTATGTAAGGCAGTAATGGAAACAGAATCTTATTGATACGGCAGTTCTGTTCCGTCCTTCAAACGGGCAATGATTTGAATGTATTTTTTTATTGAGCTTTTAATAACCTTTGGATAGAGGACCTGTTCTATCTGGAATATTCCTGCTTTGTCATCCATGTCAACCGTAATTTTTATAGGAAGCTTATCATCGCCCGGTTCAATATGAACCTGATTGATACTCATTGCGGAATATTTATGGATATCTCCTATTGTTGGTTTTGTCTGCATTGCATATGGAATTCTCGCCCTGCCTTTAGTCATGTCGCATCCGTCACTGACAAGAAGAACTCCTGCTTCAATAGAGCTAACATCAAATTCACCCATGTGCCCAATGATTGTTTCAAAGACCATTGCTTTAAGGATCATTACGTAATAGTTATCAGTATAAAATCTGTTAAGGATCTCTTCAATGCAATTTGAACCGATAATAATTGAATTGCGCTCGTGGTCATGTCTACCCATTGTCATTCCGAGGTCATGGCAAAATGCCGAGATAAGGAGAACAATTGTTGAATCTTCAAATGATCCCAGGTGCTCGTTTTGAAGAGAAGTCGGGACTTTATTCTCGAGTAATTTCATTAAAGTAAATGCATTCTTTGCAACCACTCTGGCGTGCACAGGACCATGGTCATTATAGCCAAGCCTATTTATCGAAACGATATTTGCATATTCTTGGAGATGGTTTAGTTCTTCATTGTCAATAAGATATTGAAAAACTTCCCGAACCTTGCCCGTTGATGATTCAATCAATTGCTTCTCAAGATTCTTCTGGAATTTACTTACGGGAAATTTCATTTATTCCTCCTTTCCTAAATATTGACATTGTTTTCTCTAAGGAATGAGATCAATTCTTCTTCAACTTTTTTATCTAAAAAAACATACCAAGTCTTTAAGGTTTCCGGATCTTCAACAGAAAGAATATCCTTAAATCTTGCAAATGCCGCCTTTTCAGTAGCGATTGCTTTTTCTAATTTTGTTTGAAGACCTTTATTAGAAATTTTAGTATGAATGAATTCGACCATGTCGTTATAGCTGCTTCCTGCGCTCCGCTTCGGAATGTTAAGATATCGGTCCGGAGACTTCTGAACCTTTTGAGCTATCTCAAGCTGATAATCCTCTTCATCTTCATTTGAAACTTCAATTATTTGCAAGGTCTTTTTGTCAAGAATATATATTCTGTCTTTATGCGTGCTTGAGAACGCTTCTTTGATCTGTTTTAAATCGGTCATATTTCTTCTCCTTAATTAATTAAGTATAACATAAAACAGAAAAAATATCAAGGGGCAGATAATGGTTGTAGTGTAAAATAGTTTGTGTAATTTCGAAACACAGGGAAGAATATTCTTCTGACAGTTCTAATATCTGGCAGGGAAAAAGCAAGAGTGAAATTAAATCAAACCTGAAAGATTTCAGCGAGAAATGGAGTAAGACAGAAGGCCGAGCAGTACGTAAACTTAAAATAAACTTCGACAACACTCTTACCTACCTTGATTTTGACAGAAGAGACGGGGTTTTAATCAGAAGTACTTCACGTCTGGAAAGGGCAAATAAATTCTTTCGTCAGAGAACCCATTATATGGGATGTTTTAACAATTCCAAATCTGTCGATAGAATAGCGTTCTGTATATTCTGGGTTTATAACGACAACAGGTATCATCTAAAAAAGAAAAAGGTGGATCAAAAAGAAAAAAAGACACACCTCCACACCCCCGGAGAAAAAAAGAAAAAAAATAAAATTACACAAAATACTTGACATTACCCGGGTACCAAGTCTCTCTGTCCCTAAAATCTTGTATTAACTACATTACTGTAGATTGAGCCGAAGGTGTAGTTGAAACCGATTCCCAGGCTGTAGTTGTACTGTGTTTGGAGCTGCTTGCGCTGGAGAAGAACATCTTCTTCGGTTACACCTTCTTTTGAAAGGAAGTACTGGTCGTGGACCATTGTGAAATTTCCGTCAATGGACAAAGATAATCCCCTGAATAATTTAATATTGATAGTTGGAGAAAGTGAAACGTTATTGAAGTCAAAATCCTCAAAATAATGTTTTGCTGTCAGGAAGACATAAATATCTCCCCAGGCCTGCTTAATAAAATAATATATTTCAATGCCCTGGCCGGTGAAATTATCCATTGTTTTATCGTAGATAGTTTCCTCAAAATATTCAGAGTGCTTGAATAATAACCGATATTTAAAAGAAAGTTCCCTGAATGCAGATTCAGAGTAAGGAAAAATGTTATATTCAATTGCAGGAACAGCAAAACCTTCAAATTTTATATTACTGTATGTTGAAGTGAACATGCCCCAGTTACATCCGAGAGACCAATGGTCTGATAAACTGTAAACATAATAAGAATTGAAATCCCTGAACCATGATATTGTTGTAAAATCGCTTAATTGTTCAAGTTCATAATGATTCTCACTTCTGCTGTAAGAGAAAGCTGCTCTGAATTTATTCCTTTCAGTAGTTCTTGATGCTGAAAGCGCTGTCCAGAAATTTGAATATTCAGCAGATTCTTCTCCGCTGATACTTCCGTTAAGAGAGATGTTAAATACCCAGAAGTTCCACGGATCTTTTTGCGGCCTTTGGAGTTTTTCATGATATTGAATATTCAGGTCTGATACAATTTCATATTCAAGTAAATAAGGGAATAAGCCCTTTTTTAATCCTTCAACGATTTTATCTCTGACAGAGGCATCTGCATCGGTCGGATTAGAATAGCAAAAAACATTATACTCCAGTCCCTCATGCTTTTTATACCCGATGAATTTCATGTGGTATTCAATACCTCCGCTTGAGGTCTCTCTTGAATTGATCAGTACGTGAACATCTGCATCTCCTTTGTCGTTAACATAATTGACAAATGGAATTTGAGTTTTAATATAGTCAATATCAATCTCAACATAAGAATCGAGAAAAACATTTATTGTCTTTTTATCTGTAACCCCGTAACCGGATAAAAGGATAACAAGAATAAAGAAAAAGATAAATTTCACTTTCATAATATTCATTATAACATAAATCTTTAATAATTTCAAATCTGTTTATAAGAGTTTTTATGTTTCCAAAAAAGAGAGGATTATTGGGTTATTTTCTTTTGCCTTTAACTGTTCTAAAGCATTTGAAATTTTTTGTGAAGGTGAAAATTCCTTAAGTTTTTTAACCGTAAGATACCTTATTATCCAGTTTTTATCATTTAACTGTTCGATCAAGATATCTTCAAGATCGGGATTATTGGTTGATGCGATGATTGTTATTAAGTGATATTTTAACTGATCTGATTTTGTTTTTTGAAGGGAGGTTATAAACATCTCATAATTACCTGATTTAATCAATCTCATCAAACTGTTTTCTGCAGCGGTTCGTAAGATCATATTTCTATCAGATTGAAGATAATTTATTAAGAATTCAACAGAAGCATCTGTTCCAATCTCTCCGAGAACATCTATGTATGAAATCGCCCTTGGTTCTGTAAGCTCCGGCAATTCCTTTATAACCAGCGGTTCGATTTCTGATATCTTCAGCTGTTTTGAATAATTAACCACTGCGCTTTGGTAATCCCTGTTATTAAACAGCGCTAAAATATAATCCTTTTCTTCTGAATCCTGAAGCTTTCCAAGAAAATAGATCGCGTCTTTTCTTGACGCAGGATTTTGTTTTTCATCTTTTAATACATTTCTTAACAAGGGTATTGCAATCGCGGGTTTTGCGGGAATTACAGCTTCCAATGCCCGGAACTGAAGAGAATCGTTACTGCCGAGTTTTTTATTGATAATGAATTCATATGCAGGCTGACCGATACTGATCAGTTCATTCCGTGCATTCTGTACTAATTCTTTATTATCCCCAACCTCCCATAACGATGCTGTTTTAAAGAGCTCTTCAAGTTTTTCTTCAGAGATCTCTGCGGTTGTTTGAATTGTAAAGGTCAAGATTAAAATAAAAATAAACAGATTAATTTTCCTTGTCAATGCCGACTCCATATTTTGTTCCGAACCAGATAAAATTATCTTTACCTTGTGTTGAATATTTATCATTACCTCCAAGGTCTAAGAGAATTCCGAAACTGCATGAATTCCTGTCCCCGGTTCCCCAGCCCTGGATTATTTCTTTAACTCCTGAATATGCATCATTCCCCGAGGAATCTATTAAGATCCCGATTCCGTTTGCATGTCCTCCTCCCTGTGTAATACCGCTTCCGGAATAATAGTCGTTTCCTTCTCGGTCAAGAAGAAAACCAACAGCAAGGTCATGCCCCCCGCCCTGGCCGACACCATCGTTTAATGTATAAGAATCATTTCCCTTAAGGTCGATTAAACACCCGGAAGCAAGATGGATACCGGAACCTTGGCCGTATATCCATGCGGAATAAACATCTTCTCCGGATTCATCGAATAAGATCCCAAGTGCATACCAGTAGCCGGCTCCTTGAGCATAGACATCCCCGATGTATTTATCGTTTCCTTCCTTATCATGAAGAAGTCCGATCCCCCCGGCAAAATCTTCACCGCGCATTCCGATTGAAAAACCTTGAGACAAAGACTGATAATGATTGTTATATAATGGCTGATGCAATACCCGTCTTCCTGTTATATATATGTCGTTTCCTTTTTTATCGGAGAGAACACCGATTCCTTTTACAGATGCAAACCCCTGTGAAAATCTTGAAGATTCATAAATATCATCATCAGAATAGTCAAATAAAATTCCCAATCCGAAATATCCAGCCGCCAGACAAAAGTCGTTTGCCCGATACAAATCTTTTCCGCCCTCATCAATAACGACGCCGATTCCTCCGACCCCCGCGCCAAAACAGAAATCATTTCCGAGGTATTCATCGTTTCCTTGTTTGTCAATTATTATTCCTATCCCGAATAAACCTGACCCGGGTCCTCTTTTCTCTGCACCGAGATATATATCATTTCCCGAAAAATCCAAGATACAATGGAATGAATTAACCAGGTAATCATCGGAGTATGTATACTTATCATCTCCCGAAAGGTCAATAAAAATTTCGAAAGGATGCGCCCCGACAATATATTCATGGTTCCCGTCTTTCGAAAGGGAAATAAAAAAATCTCCTTCGGTTACTTGTTTATCAGTTAAAAAGGAGATGTCAGCTTCTTCAATATCATTGAAATAAGGATAAAAATTTTTGAATAATAGAAAAAGATTATCTAAGGGGAGTTTATTTAAAGATAAAATAATATCCCTCTTAACTTCATCTTCGCCAAGGTATGTATTATAAAATTCTTTTTTCTCTTCATTGCTGATATTTAATGAATTTATAATATTCTCATTATATTTTAATATCATTAATAATTCATTTATAAATTCATCTGAATTTTTTGATTTGAATTTATTTATGGGTTTTACTGTAATTGAGGAAGATTCAAATCCCAGTATTTTACGGGTGTTTTCGGAAGCAATAACCGGTGTTTCTGTTAATTCATTCTTTAATCTTTCTGAAATATCAGGAAGTGTTAAAGGTTTATCGAGAGAATCTTTCACCGGCTGAAGAAGCAGTTCTCCTTCACCCCACTTCTTATCAAAATTTAGATCTTCTTCTGAACAGTTAATTACAGAAAGAGCTTCCTTCATTGTTTTCAATTCAGCGGTAGTTAAAAACTTTGCATTGATAAAAGCAAAGGAGATTAAGATAATTAAGATTAAAATTATTCTGTTTTTCATTTCTTCTTTGATTTTAAAGTAATAATTAAAATTTCAGGGCTGCAGAATGAGCGTACGCGGAATTTGATATTCCCTGTCATTCCGATTCCACGGTTAACATATAAAATTGTATTGCGTTCCTTGAAATATCCCTTTTCGTATTTCTTACCGAATTTAGAGTCAGTATAGAAACTGCCGAAAAAAGGTAATCTGAACTGCCCCCCATGCGTATGTCCTGCAAGCATTAAATCGATATCATGCTCAATCGCAAATGGAAAATGGTCGGGGGTATGAGCTAAAAATATTGTAAAATATTCTTTATCTAAATCTTTAAGCAATTCATCCAACCTCCGCTTTTCATTTGATTCTCCTATATATGCCCAATTATATTTGATAGAAAAGATATTAAACTCAAAATTATTCCCGGGAACAGGGTGAACTTTAAGCTTTTTCTCAAATACGCTAACTCCTCCGCCTTTTATTACTGCTTCTTGAGTTGCAAGGGTATCCCAATTCCCCAAGGTAAAATAAATTGGGGCGATATCAGAAATACTTCTTATATATTCTGTAAGTTCCTTGAGCTTGTCTTTCCGATTAAGATAATCCCCGGACAGAAAAATTAAATCGGGTTCTTCGCTTGCCAGGATTTTCAAAACCCGTTTTTCACGCCAACCGATCTTGTCTATATGAAAATCAGTTAAATGAATAATTTTTATGGGTGGTGAGTTTTCCGGGAAACGATCCGTTTCAATAATTAAATAGGTTTTCTCCAGCCGATTCGGTTCGATAAGAAAGATATAAGTAATAAATAGTATAAAACAAAGAGCGAATATTATAATTGTTTTTAACAGTTTCTTTTTTTGAACTAACATTCTCTGATAAAGAAAAGGTCTTTTTTGATTTCTTTTTTTAATCCGGAAAAATTTTCAAGACTTAGAATGGTATCCACCGCCTGTTCAATATTAGGAAAAATAAAATCGGGATGGAAAGTTTCAACCTCATCTTTCTGCATGACCGTATCTCCTGTCAGAACCAGTCCTGTCTTCAGTCCTGCGTTCAACCCTGCCCCGATATCAGCCATCGTATCACCGATCATGTAACTGTTTTCAAGGTCAATGTCAAAATCTTGCGCAGCTTTTAACAGCATCCCTGACCCGGGTTTTCTGCAGGCGCATTTAATTTTATATTTATCAATAGTTGCATCTTCCCTATGAGGACAGTAATAAAAACCATTAATATAAGTATCCTTTGCAATTAATTCATTTTGGACCTTTTTAAAACTTTCAATAAGCTTTTCAACAGGGAAGTAACCCCTTCCGATTCCTGCCTGATTTGTTGCAATGATAACTAAAAAGGGGGATTGGTTAATTTTTTTTATTACATCAATTGTAAAGGGGAATAGCTCAACATATTCTGGGTGCTCGTGAATGCCTTCTTTTGTGCTTATCGTACCATCTCTGTCAAGGAAGATTGCTCTGTTCATAATAGATTCTTCTTTTTTATTTTTGAGAGAATATTATTATAACATATTTTATCGTTATTTGCAAATAAAAACAGAGACGGTAGCTGAAAAAGTTGAATTTTCAAACAGGGAATGAAAGGGAAAAATAAATAAAATTGAAAATTTTAGATTGATGATGTACCCATGCACAACAAGTATGCATGCCAACGCACGTATGATACACCACGTTGGGTGTATCACTTTGGGGTGCACCACTTATAAATTACAATTGCTGCGAGCTTAAGATTTGTATTTCTTATATTCATTCCACGTTCCACCCTCCACCCTCCACTTACCACTTACCACTAACGAAGTAGTCCCGATAAAGGTGCAACTGTAATCGGGAAAAATTATGAACATAGCATTGTAAATGATGTTGCAGGTGTTTAGAGCTTATGATTACGTGAACAATGAATCGATTATCGAAAGAATTTTATTACATACGTTTGATATGATATGTAGGGGCGTCCGGATGGACGCCCTTCTTTTGTTTAAACACACGAAGAACAAAGATAGAAGATTTTTTCACTGCTGAGTACGCAGAGAATTTATTTAACCGCAGAATCACAGAAGGATGAAAATTTACTTAGTTGATTTTAAGATGAGAACAATATAATGAACCAGAGAGCGAAGGATACTTAGACAGCAGGAGAACGTGATATTTCACCGCAGAGGACGCTGAGGACGCAGAGAATTTATTTAACCGCAGAATCACAGAAGGATTAAAATTTACTTAGTTGATATTAATTTAAAGCAATATATTGAACCAAAGGGCTTGGCATTGAAAATATAAGATTTAACAATTGAAAATTGTAAATTATGAACATAGCATTGTAAATGATGTTGCAGGTGTTTAGAGCTTATGATTACGTGAACAATGAATCGATTATCGAAAGAATTTTATTACATACGTTTGACATGAGATGTAGGGGCGTCCGGACGGACGCCCTTCTTTTGGTTATAAACACGAAGAACAAAGATAGAAGAATTTTTAACCGCTGACCACGCGGACCACGCTGTTTATTTGTATTAAATTATAATGATACTTAGAGCCAAAAAGCATTTGATACTTGTAAATAAATTGAATGTGTTTTTGACAGGGACTTTAACGAGACTTGTAAGAGAATTTTAATCCCGATAGTTTCCGTGAAACATCGAGACGACTTTGCTTCGCTTGTCGCAGGATGAATGGGATTAAGAAGAAAAGATATAAATCGTGATGCGTGATCCGTGAACCGTAATTCGATGAACGAAATATTTGTTTTATAAACATTCGATACGCACTGTAGGGGCGTCCGGACGGACGCCCGTATCACAAGAATAAAATACATCGTTAGGTTATAATATGTGAATAGAGCATTTTAAATGTTGTTACAGTTGTTTAGATCAATTAATGCTTAACAAAACAGTGAATGCAAGAAGAATTTTTGACAGGGATTAAAAAGAGAAGATAAAATCACTTAGTTGATTTTAAGATGATAATGATATCCTGAACAAAAGAGCAAATGATACTTAGGCAGCAAGAGAATGTGTTTTCAACGACCGATCATCATGCACCACAAGGATGCATGACTCTGCGCTGCCCATGCTGCTTTGTTTTAGTAAATAATATGGCTACTTAGAACCAAAAAGCACTTGTTCCTTTGTTATCAAGCGAATAGACTTTTTTCTTTGCAACGGCAAATTAAAGTTCACTTCGTTCCATTTAATTTCACACTGATTCGCTTCGCGAATACACAGCAAAAATAAATATATTACACACTTTTGTTGTTATCATTACATAAAAAATGATTGTAATTTCTGTATTTATTTGAACTCTGCAAATACTGTTTTATCATTCTCACCCCGGTCTAAAGACAGGGGTTACTAACCATAGACTCCTGAAGGGAAATAAAATATAAATATTAAAACAGATTGAGATCGAGATAGAGATTGAGACTTAATTCAGAATCATTAGCATTTAATACTTGTGCTAAATAAAGTTTGCGAAGCAAACCCTACCCATACTGATTTAAGACCGGGGTTACTAACCATAGACTCCTGAAGGAAGCAAAAATATAATATTAAAAACAGATTGAAATAGAGACAGATTCAAGCATTCAGAACCGACAATACTAATCTATTCCTATTCCTGTTTCTAAAGGTTATGTAAATTACAACTAAAATATTTAATCTTGACTTTATGTATATGATGTAATATAATATATTTAAAGGAGGTGATATTGTGGAAGATGTGCTTGCGCCGATCATTGGATTGTTTGCAATATTTTTTGCAGGTCTGATGTTCCTTCTTTATTTTCTATTCATCATCTTGGTTTTTGTGGTAACGATTGGCGGGACTGTATTATGGATCATGATGATTATTGATGTTATCCAAAGACCTGAGGACAAGTTCCCGGATCCCGGCGAGAATACAAGATTGATGTGGATACTTGTCGTCGTATTAACCGGTATTATCGGGGCCGGGATATACTACTTCATGGTAAAGAAAAAGATGAAAGATTTAGAGGAACAGAAAGCTCCCGTGCCTTCGGTCAAAACAAAAATTAATAAGAAAGACTGATTGTAATTAAGAAAATCTCAACTTCAAACGGTACTTTCTTTTTCTTTTCTTCTTTTTTCTTCTTCATTTTAATCTCCCTAAATTTTATTCGAGGGTGATTATAACCCTTTCGTTCCCGTCTTCAACTTCTACAAGTTTTCCGCCGTCAACTTCTGATGCAAGTTTAATGATCTCGTCAATGTTAATCTCGTCAAGACTGATCTCCTGACCATTAATATTGATTTTTCCCTTGTCCTTCGGAACGAATTTCATTGCGAGCTTTGCAAGCTGTAACGGAATATTTACGCGAACCTTCGGTTTATCAGGGTCTCCCTCATAAACAAGAATTCGGAGTAAACGCTTTTCCTTGTTCCCGGAAACCATTGACTCAGCCGCTGAACTTAAAGACGGATTTTTCTTAGGTTCATTGGAACCTAATGCATCCAAAAGCTTTTTCGCTTCGTCAGCAGAGATCTTACCCTGCTCAAGCATCTCAAGAATTTTTATTCTTTCTTCTGAACCCATTTCGAAACACCTCCTGTTTATTGAAGTTCTATAAATTTTGAATCTGATTTCTTGCTCGATTTAAACTCACCTTTAAATGTTTTCAACTCATTATAAAGGGCGAGGGAATCGAGCATCTCCAAAGCTTCCTGGGAAGTTATCTTTCCTTCTTCCAGAAGCTTCAGTATCTCATACCTCTTATCTTTAACATTCATTATCATATTATTAATCCTCTTTAATTTTCAAAACCTGAATATCTCCGGCAAGTGAACTCACAGCTAATCTATGCTGAGATTCTTTCTCGGGAGAATATTGAAAGCTTTTTCGGTCGCTCTTTACTCCGGGAACGTTTTTCAAGTCAGGAACCGAGATATCTCCTGAAAGGGTTTTTGCAGAGATTTCACTTGCAGAAATATCTTTAACCTCTAAAAGGATATCCCCCGACTTGGTTTTAATTGCCATTTCAGAATATTTATCAATACGCAGATTTATATCCCCAGAAATTGAATTGACAGAGATATTCTCTGCAGAAAAATTACCGGTAATATCTCCTGAAACGACATTAATATTAACGTTCTTTAAAGTTTCCGGAATAGATAATCTTACATCTCCGTATGTAAATGACATCTTGAGTGATTGGTTCTCCTTCTCCAGTTCCTTGTCAATAGGAACAATGGTTTCGCAGACCATGTGTATCTTGTCATCTTCTGAAGGGATGATTTCCAGATCGCCGCTTACTAATTTAATCTGAACGGATTCCTTCTCTTCAAATTCGATCTCCTGCGGTTCAACCTTGTGTCCGAACCGGATGCTCTTCTTTACCATCTTCGGGATACCGGAAACAACGGCAAAGAGATTCTCCATAACATTATCCTTGATCTCCTGTTCCAATTCCTTTGAATCAATTATATCGTCAGTTTCCTTCTCAAGGTTCTTCAGCTCTTCCTTCAAATGTTCCTTCTCCTTCTTCATCTGTTCCTTGACTTCAATCTTTATCTTCTTCGCGTCAACCTTATGCTTCTGTAGTTCTTCTTTAATTTTCTCCTTAAGTTTCTCTTTGTCTTCCCGGACCTTTTCCCGGAAATCCTCGGACTTTGAAGATTTCTCTTCATCCTTCCTCTCGGCTTTTTTCAGGGCTTCCAGAAGACCTATCGCATCCGCTGCAGAGATCTTGCCCTCTTCAACCATTTTTAATACCTTTAATTCCGCATCACTCATGATACCTTCTCCTGTTTTATTTTAGGTTTTATCTGAAATCAGCTGCATTATATTCAAGGAAATCTGATTCATTATTATATATTTTTAACCTATCCCGCAATTAAGGAATTTACACTATTACTTTCATATCTCCAATACAGGGGGGGCTTATGCTTATTTAATTTTATATATTTTTCGATATTATAATCAAGTCGTCTTTTCTTTCTGAATATAAATAAGTTATAATGTTGTAAATGATTTGCGTTCGTCCATCCCGCTGGCCGCCCTAAATATTCAACCTTATTGTTGCTTACAATCAATAAGTTCGTAAAGAGCAAAATTATAATAAAGATTACTTTCTTCATTACAACCTCCCTTCTTAGGGGATAGCGTTTCTGAATAAGAAAGAGCTGTGTTTACAATAACCGTGAGGGAACTATCCCGGGTTATTTTAATTTATTTAATTTTGAAAGAGCTTCGTCAGAACTTATCTCGCCAGTTTCAAGCATTGATAGAATCTTATTCCTTTCCTTTACCAACTCCTCTTCCGCTTCCTCGATCTCTATCTGAATCTCAAATCCTAACGCCCTGATTACCTGGGCCAGCTTATTCTTTACAGTCGGGTATGAAATATTAAGGTCTTTCTCAACACCTTTTATATTTCCTTGATTTTTAATGAAAATTCTGATAAAATCTATCTGGTCCTGGGGCAGCTTGCAAATATCACAGATCTCAAACTTCCCCTTGTATTCCGTCCCGCAGCTGTCGCACTTAAGTTCTTTAATATAAAGGTCCTTCCCGCATACGGGACATTGATTTAACACCTTCTTAACCATATACCACCTCTTAATTAGGTTTAAGTCAAGATTAACATTATTAATTTTAAGGAGCATAAAGATTAATTATCTTAACCTCCACTTTAATTATAACATATTTTTTTGGGTTTGTCAAGGGGGAAAATAAAAAAATGACACTTTTTTTTTAGAATTTCCGTAATAATAGGTGAAAGGAAGTAGAAATGGAAGAAAACAAAGAACAGATTTCCAGGTTGACAGCAGATATGAAGAAAGGCGATGAAGAGTCCTTTCGGAAGCTCTTTGAAACATTGAAGACAAGGATTTACAGATATATCTACCGGTATGTTGGGAATAAGTTTGAAGCGGAAGACCTGACGATAGAAGCTTTTACGAGGTTTTATGAGAATCGTGAGAAGGTTGACCCGCAGGGCAATGTAATATCATATATATATAGTATATCCCATAATCTTGTGGTGGATTATCTGAGAAGGTATAAGTCAACGGTATCTTTGGATGAGGATATTGATCCGGGTACAGTATTAAATGAAGAGAAGGAGGATCGCAAAGTGAAGGAGGTCCTGGAGATTTTACCGGAAAAGGATAGGGAGTATATCATTTTAAAGTATCTTGAGAAGTATTCCAATGAAGAGATCGGTGAGATAAAGAATAAATCGGTTGATTCCGTAAAGGGAATCCTGAAACGTGCCCGAAAGAAGTTATTAGATATATTGGAATATAATTTTAATAATTAAATAAAGGAGAATATATTATGAACAGAGATTTAAAGGAAAAGATTGGGAGATACATTGAAGGGGAGTTATCCCCGCTTGAATCATCTGCTCTTGAAGAGCAGTTAATCTCATCAGGGAATGAAGAGACTCTTTCATTAATGAAGAGACTCTCATCGTCTGAGCTTTCGGATATTCCTGAACCTTCGCCGTTCATGGAAACACGGTTAATGACAAGGATCCGCCGAGCAAAGAAGAAGAAAAGTGTATTTTCATTCCTGACTGCGCCGTTGAAGGTTCCGTCATTTGCTGTCATTGCCGTTATTATTCTGATTATTTTTCTGTCTGTGACTGTATTTAAGAGCGCTTCCGTGGAAGAACCTGTTGAAACTCCGCAGTATTACTTATCGGAGGAGAATACCGGCACTGACAGTGATTATTATTATACAGATGATTTTTTTGCGGCAGCTTATTTTGATACCTTAACCCAAAAATAAAAAAGGAGAAACAGATGAAAAAGATGTTTTTTGTTTTAGCGGTTGTTTTTTCCCTGGTATTGTCGTTCAGTGTATTTGCCGAGGAACCGGAAACGGATCCCTTATTCGGTGAATGTGAAGCTCCCTTAGGATTAGGCCCGATGGGTCCCGGTCCCATGTCCGATAATCCCGGTGACATGGAGCATTGTAAAGACGGACCAATGGATAAAGAGCATTGTAAAGAAGGTCCGCGAAGAGACCCGATGCAGAAGTTGAAGGAAGAATTAAATCTTTCCGATGAACAGATTGAAAAGATCCGGGACCAAAAAGATGATCTTAACTGGGAACTTCAGAAGATTAATCTTGATATCAAGCAGAAGAATATAGAGCTTGCGAGATTGATCCTTGATGATAATATTTCCGATTCAAAGATTTCCCAGAAATTTAAGGAGATTTCCGGGCTTGAATATTCTGTAAAGGAAAAGATCTATGAGAATTACAAAGAGACCTTGAATGTAATGAATGAGGAACAGAGGACAAAATTCAAGAAGGAATTTAATGAAAGGACCTGCAAGAATGAAGAACGATGCAAGGATGGTAATAATGAGAAGATGAAGAATCAAAAGCATTCGAAAGGCCCCTTTATGAAGAATAAAGGAGAGAATATTCCTGAAGAAAAGAAAGAAGAGTTCAAGGCAAAAGCAAAGGAAAAGTTCATGGATCGTCATGGAATAACCGAAGAACAGGTTAAAAAAATAGAAGGTTTAAAAGAGGCAAATGCCAAGGAAAACCATAAGATTCACGAACAAATTCGGGGAAAACGGATTGAGTTATCAAAATTAATGACTCAGGAAAAACTCTCCGATAATGATGTAAAAAAGAAAATGAAGGAGATTTCTGACCTTGAATTAAAGCTTAGAGAAAATTCATATAGCAATTTCAAGGAAGAATTAAAGATCCTTAACAAGGATCAATACCGCGGTGCGAAAATAATGTATGCAATGAGACTCTCTTCCCCCCGAATGGGAAATAACGGAAGAACAATGAGAAAATAACAATATCTCTCACCCCCTCCCCCCTCGTTTTTTGTAAAGGCGCGAGAAATCGCGCCTTTACTATTTTAGGGGTGTCACCATATTTAAAGAACGCTGTTCTTTAAATAGTAAACAGTTAACGGTAAACGGTAAAACAAATTCAAAAGAAAATAACTCTGTTCCAAAAATTACATTGATATTATTCTGAAAAGGATAAATCTCTGAACTCAGCAAGCATTTTACTACGATCATAATCCCACCATTGAAATAGTGAACTAAAACCGTTCTATCCCTACGGGATGTAAAATTTAAATTTCTAAACTCCAGAAATAGAAATAGAAACAGAAAGAGTATTTAAGACAGAATATCATCGAAGCCGTCTATTTCTATTGGTATTTCTATTTCTAAGATTTAAATATTTAATCTTCTCTGCGTACTCAGCGTCCTCTGCGGTGAAATATTCTTCTGTATTCCAAGTTACGGATAGGGTGCCGGATAGGGTGCCGGCCTCTGTCATCTGTCGTGGGTTGCAAAGATTTCAAGAAAAATTGGTTAAATTAATTTGACATTTTCAACTAAATTGGTTATAATTTTAGCACTATGAGTCGTCGGATAGGGTGCCGGCCTCTGTCTTCTGTTTTGTGATAAATTATTCTTGATAATTTAGCATTAATTAAAAGTTTGATTGTTTAAGGCCATCAGGAACTCACGTGGAAACTAATAAACAAAGCCCAAAAGAAAGTTTCCTCGGGAATATATATGTATTTAATCAAAGTAAACGGCAAAGAAATCGGGAAAGGGAAGATAGTAATTGTAAAATAGATTGTAAATCAGATTTTTTTCAAATTATTTTTATAAAAATAACATTTTAAGCGTTAAATTAAAAAAGTAAAAAGTAAAGGGCCGGCACCTTTTTTTTATTTGACATTTCTTTATTTATATGGTATAATATAAGTGAAAACACTTAATATGAGGAGTTTTACTTATATTATGATGAATAAAGAGGAGCTGGGAAAGGGGTTGGGGTTGTTGGGGGAGATTTTAAAAGGGAAGGGAATTGAGGTACCATTCAGGTTATTAATCTGCGGCGGGTCTGCCTTGATCTTATCTGATTTAATAGAAAGGATTACAAAGGATGTTGATATACTCGCTTTGGGTTATTATGATTCTTCGGGGAAGATTTCTTTTAAACATCCGGAATTAATATCTCCGGAATTTCAATCTGCAGCCGGGGAGGTTTCTGATATTTTAGGCTGGCCAAAGGAGTGGGTTAATTTAGGTCCGGCAGATCTCATGCGACACGGGCTCCCGAAAGGTTTTGAGGATAGAGTTTTGGAGAGGAAATTCGGGCCTGTCTTAATAATTTATTTTTTGGGGAGATTCGATTTGATCCACTTAAAGTTATATGCTGCCGTTGATCAGGGACCTGGTAAGCATTTAGAAGATTTATTGAAGCTTAACCCAAGCCCGAATGAGATTAAATCATCTTCGGTTTGGGCAATGATTCACGATTCTTCTCCCGGATTCAGGTTAAGTTTAAAACAAATGCTGGAAGTTTTAGGTTATGGTTCAATCGCTGAAGAACTTTAAAGAATTTTTTAAGGAAAATGTTTTAGAGATATTATGGGATCAATGGGTAAGTATCGGAGTTCCGGGATTTCAAAAGAATCCGGTTAAATATTATATCGATCCAGAAGCTTTAATAATGTTATCATTAGCATTTGCCCGGTATGATTCCCGTTTATTTGATGAGATTATAAACTGGTTATTTAAGCATGGTGCCTTGATTAATATTCAGCGGATAAATAGAATAATTAACAAGCATGATTATGCCGGCCTACCTATTTTATCGTCTATCTCGGATTATTTATCACGAGATTACCGCTTTCGTAAATGGAAAGGATTAACCCGGTTTAAGAAAGATGGCGGTTTGGAGAATCTATTTATTAATCTTCCTGAGATATTTGGGGGTGAGGACTCAAAACTTGACGAGGTTTTCAAGGCGCATGGTTATTCACGGGGGATTTTAAATATAAACAGTCAGGCAAGGGATATTCCTGTTTTAGATTCCGCATGTTTAATATTCAATCTGCGTTATCTTTTCGGGATAAACTCACGCAGTGAAATAATGTTATATCTTTTAACTCATGATCAGGTTCACCCGACTGAGCTGTCCCGCTCCATTTACTATTCACAGAAGAATATCCAGGACACCCTTGTTGAAATGTCAAAATCAAATCAAATCAATGTATCGGTTACCAAGCGTGAAAAATTCTATGCCCTTGATCGTACCGGTTGGAAAAACCTGTTTAAATTGAATCCTGAGATAACTTGGATTGATTTTCCGAATCTGTTTTTTATTTTGGAGAAGGTCTGGATTGAACTAATGACGATGACGGATGAAAATATGAATCCGTTATTAATTGCATCGCGCTTAAAGCAGACGGTTAAAGAACTGAAGGATGTTATTAACAGATTGGGTTTTGGTATTTATTTCCTTAATCATGAACAAGTCTTCGGTGAGGAATATTCAGATTATTTCATTGATCAATTTACTGATTTCCTTAAGAGGATCAAAGAATAGTTTCTCTTATATCTTCTGTTTTCAGAATCACTATATCGAGCATAGCGAAGCGTCAATCACGCATCACGATCTCTATCCTCTCTCCACCTCCATTCTCCACTAAACGGAATAGAGATTGCTTCCTCAGGTTTTTTGAACCTTCGTCGCAATGACAAATAACGTTTTAACAATTCACAATTCACATAAACCATATCACATTCCACCCTCCACACCCCACTCTCCACTAATATTTAATTTTTCAACTTTTTTTCTATCCGTCCCTGTTTTTTTATCAAATATAAGATATACGCGGCTGGCACTTTAATCCTTAACCTTTATGTATTGACTTTGTTTTAATCTTGTGTTATACTTTTATTATATTAGATAAATATTGTAAAATATGGGGGAAAGGTGAAAAAAATATATTTTTTATTTTTTATTTTATTTTTTTGTTTTAATAGCATTTGTTCGGTTACAACGGATGTGATTTTGGATAATGCGATTGAGTTTATGGGTGGTGAGAAGGAATTGAAAGAGTATCATAATTATTATATTGAAAAATATATTATCTCTTTCTCAACCGGCGGAAGCAGTTCTTCGGATATGCAAAAGGTTTATTTTCAAAAACCTAATAAGCTTCGAATAGAAAACTATCTTCATACATTATTAAAGGATGTTTATGTTTATAGAGATAACCGTGGATGGTTATTGTCACTTGATGAGGTTATCGAGATAGAAGATGACGTTTCAACCGGTGATATTTGGCTGAATGGTCTTGATTATCTTGTTATTTTAAAGCAATCAAATCTTTCTATTTCTGAGGATGAACTATATTATATTATAAATTTTACTGCTGAGAGCGGCTTGGCTTATAAATTTTATTTTAACCGGTTAAATTATTGTTTGGATAAAATCTGTTTTAGTCTGTTGAATAATATTTATGAAATCACGTTGAGTGATTACCGGGTTATAGAGGGAAGTTCAATAAACTACCCGTTTTCCAGAGAGATATTCTTAAACGGCTTAGAAATTTGCGTTGAGAAGGTTAAGGTTATTGAACTTGATAAAAGATTTGATGAAGAGATATTTAATAAACCGGAGTCTGAGAAAGATGAAAAAGATTAGATTCCTTTTAATTTTGGTGATATTATATTTTGGATTAATGGAGGTATATTCCGATTTAACTGCGTTACCAGGGTGGCCAGTCACATTAAGCAGGAATGCCGGCCAGGTTCTTGTCTCTGATATCGATAAAGACGGAGATAACGAAGTTATTGTCGGAGATGGAGATTATTTATATATTTATACCTCTACAGGAGTTCAGCAAGTATATACTTGGAAAGCCGGAGGGATGCTACAGACGTTAGGAGATATAGATAATGACGGATATGATGAGATTGCAGCACCATATTCAAGCAGAATGGTTGTACTTGATTATAACCTGATTATTTCTACCGGCTGGCCTCAAGGAGTTCCGGGTGCTCCAGTAGAAGCAGTTTTAGCAGATTTAGACGGCGACGGGAACCGTGAAGTAATTTACGGAGAGACAAACTACTTGATGTATGTTAAAAACGGAAATGGCAATGATTTTCCCGGGTGGCCGTATCATGCAGAAAGTGGAACTTTATGTACCGCTGTTATTGGTAAATTAAAAAAGCATACAAGTCAATATTTTATCACGAATAATATGTCTCCTTATATGTATACATGGCACCCATCCGGAGAGGTTTACATAAGCTGGTATATGTTTGACACAAAACTAATAAAGGACAGGTCTTATTCAAGCAGATCACCAGTATATGCAGATATAGATAATGATGGGGAATATGAGATTATTTCTGCACATCATGACGCAACGATAAAAGCCTGGAATTCAGATGGTAGCTTTGCAAATGGATTTCCTTATCGTCTGAATTACGGAACAGCGAACAGTGTATCAATCGGAGATGTTGATGGTGACGGTCATCTTGATATTGTTGTTGGTGACGGTGCCGGTTGGGTATATTGTGTAAGCGGAGACGGGAAGCCATTAATGGGCTGGCCTATTAAGGTATGGGATTCAGGAATAGAAAATTCAGCTGTTATCGGTGATTTGGATGGAGACAATGAGGTTGAGATTTTTTTTGGTTCTCCGGATATAGTTTGGAATGCAGATGGTTCTGAAGAAAGTGGTTTTGATTTTCCGCAATATATAGGTGAAGGAACACCAACATTATGTGATTTAGATAAAGATGGCAATATTGATATTATGTTTGGCTGTGATAATGATAGAGTTTATGCATTTACTTCAGGAAAATCATATAATCCCGAGAATATAGAGTGGCCGATGTTTCATCATGATAAGTTCAGAACAGGCAACTATAACTCACCACTTCTCAACTCACCGTCGAATAAATCATCAATTTCCGATACATTACCCGAACTTGTAATCTGGAATGCAGAAAATTTTAATTACGATGTCTATATATATACATATTCCTTCTATATCTATTCAGATCCTGAGTTCAATACAGTCATAGATTCTGCAACAGGAGTAATTGAAGGTTCTGAGACCACATCCTGGACAGTTACCGTACCTCTTCAGGATGACACACGTTATTACTGGAGGGCAAGGCCTCATAACGGGACTCATTATGAACACTGGATGCCTATCGGGAAGTTTTTCGTTAACAAATCAAACCAGATTCCCGGTTCGTTTCATCTTATCTCACCCCCTGATAATTCAGCGGTCTCCGTCCGCAAGCCGAGGTTAAAGTGGACGGAATCAGTTGACCCTGACGGGGATGATTTCCTGAACTACAGAATAGAATACAGCATCTATCCTGATTTCCGGAGTTATGAATCCGCAGAAAGTCTCGAACCTGACAGGTACAAGTTCCCGGACTCTTTATCGGACGGAGAAATCTACTACTGGCGTGTACGTGTTACTGACAGTTCCGGAGGAGAGAGGTTGAGTTCCGAGACATTCCGTTTCTTTATTGAAACGGACCTGTTAAGCCGGATAAAGATATATCCCAATCCAGTAAGGCCCGGTAATGATTTGATATTTGAGAATATTTCCAATGGAATAACTGTTAAGATTTACAATATATCCGGAGACCTTGTTCAGAGTTTACGTGAAGAGGATGGAGACGGAATATTGATTTGGGATTTGAAAAACAAAGCCGGTGTGAAGGTCTCGAGCGGAATCTATTTAATGGAAGTAAAAAGTGAGAATGGCACAAGACTTGAAAAGATTGCAGTAATTAAGTAAGGTATTCTTAAAATTAAAGGTGTTAAAATGAAAAAAACTTATTCTCTTTTACTGATGATTTTTATATTTTTAATCACAACTTTCAAAGTATTCAGTTATAACACAGACCCTGCAGATGACAGGATTTTCCCCGGAGGGTATTACTTAGATACAGAGGGAACAAACACAATAAATAAAAATGAACAGTTGAAGGGATTTGTTTTCCGATACGATTCGGAAGACGATAATATCCGATACCTTATCAGCTGGGATTCAGCAAATGTGAAGAATGGACTTCTTGAGGTAAGGGTAAAACATAATGGAGAAAACTGGATTTACCCTATTTATCAGGGAGGCTTGAATTACCGTTTTAAATACAAAGAAGAAGATGAATATTTCCCGTTTCCTTTTAGTAATATAAAAAGTTATGAGAAATTTGACGAAGATAAGATTTGGTCTGCATATGATTTTTCAAAGAAATCTGACATTGAATTTTATCCTGAATCTGATAAACCTAGTATTCATAACTTTAACTATAGGGACATAGATGGAGATGGTAAGATAGATGAAGTCTGGGTAAGATACAAGGAAAATTATATAACAGAAGAAGATGAAGAGGTTTACTTAATTAAAGAGTACCGCTTCAGCATTAAAGGTAAGACACTGATAATAAATATATCAGGGGGTAAAGATAAAACAATATATCCCGATATTGAACGTTTAAAAGCAGATAATAACTATTCCGGAACGGATATCGGCAGGAGTTTAAATATAAATAATGCAAGAACCTGGACCATACCATATACAGAATTAACTCCTGCTGTAATGGTCAATAATAAATATTTTTATTCCATATATACAGAGTTAAATCAATCGGAAGGCAGCCGTATCCAAGTAAAAAATCAGTTTGCATCCAGACCAATATATATAAACATTATGGGTATCCCTATACAAATAGGAAATCTAATCATTCCTAACTCACTTCAAGTATATAATACTTCATGGTACACTCCCAATACCGCAGAGGAGATTA
>JAQVHJ010000001.1 GCA_028696285.1 bacterium | reverse complement strand
GTATTTTTCTGCAACTTTAAATGATTCATAAAATAGAATCGCGTCAAGTCCCATTCTTCTGTATTCTTCTTTAATTCCTAAAAGAATTAATCGCAGATTTTTAATTTTTTTCTTGTTCCAAAGAAATTTTAAAATTCCGATTGGTGAAAGTCTTCCGTTCATTTTAATAAAAACTTCATTATAATCCGGAAGAGTAAAAATAAACGCGACAGGTTCTCCGTCAATAAATGCGAATCGGACGAGTTCAGGAATTACGAGATCCTTCATCCCGTCTGCAAGAAGGTCAAGCTCTTTCTCGGTAAGAGGGACAAAGCCCCAATTATCGCTCCAGGCGGAGTTGTAAACCTTTTTCAAGTTTACAAGCTCTTCACTAAATTTATTAAGGTCAACACCCCTTGTTTCCACGTTGCTTCTTTTTTTCATTCCTTCAGCAACACGCGCAACCTTCTCGGGAATGTTTTCTCCAATTTCTGTCCAAAACGCAAATAGATCTTTTTTCTTTTCTAATCCGTAATTCTCGTAAAGCTTAATATAATATTCCGGATTGTAAGTCATCATAACGACCGGCGGTCTGTCAAAACCTTTTATCAATAATCCGCATTCATCGTTAGTTGACGGATTCATCGGGCCGATCATTTCGGATAATCCCTGTTTTTTATTCCAGGCTTCCGCTGTTTTAAATAGGGTGTTTGCAACTTCCTGGTCATTAATTGATTCAAAGAATCCGAAGTATCCGGTTTGCGTCTTCTGAAATTTAATAAAGTTATCATCTCTGATTGCGGCAATTGTTCCGACCTGTTCCCCGTCTTTAAATGCCATGAACAGTTCTGCGGAGCCATGGTCAAAGAAGGGACTGTTCTTTTTATCGAGAAGTTTCATCTTCTCGCTAATAATCGGAGGAACCCAATTTTTATCCCCTTTATATATCTTCCATTGAAATGTAATAAATTTTTTCAAGTCGGATTTTGAATTGACTGTTTTAATATCAATACTGCTCATTCTAAGGATCCTCCTGTTTATATTACTTTTAAATCCTTTCCCACCTTCTCAAAGGCTGTTAATACCCTGTCAAGCTGTTCATCTGTATGAGTTGCCATAAAACTTGTCCTGATAAGACAGTCTCCTTGAGGTACTGCCGGAGGAACAACGGGATTTACAAAAACCCCTTCATTTTCCAGAAGGCGTTTTCTCATTTCTAATGTTGTTATGAGTTCTCCCACTCTAATCGGTATAATTGGTGTAACAGAATGACCGGTATCGAAACCCAAGTCTTTAAATCCCTTGAGCATTTTATTTGTATTATGCCAAAGTTTCTCTCTTCTTTCCGGTTCCCTTTTCAGAATTTCAACGGCTGCATACACTGCTCCTAATGTTGGGGGAGGTAAGCTTGCGCTGAAAATAAGTGATCTGGAATGATGTTTAAGATAATGAATTATATTTTCCGGGCCTGCAACATACCCGCCTATTGTTGCAAATGATTTACTGAAAGTATTCATAATTAAATCGACTTCCTTCTCTAAGCCAAAATGCTCAGCAGTTCCCCTGCCGGTCTTTCCGAGAACCCCTACAGAATGTGCATCATCTACTAAAATACGAGCGCCGTATTTTCTTGCCAGCTTCACGATATTTGGCAAGTCGCAGATATCGCCCTCCATACTGAAGACCCCGTCAATTACAATTAACTTTCCTGAATCTCCTGCCTTGATTAGCATTCTCTCCAAGTCTTCCATGTCATTATGAAAATACTTCAGGGTTTTTCCGAAGCTAAGCCGGCAGCCGTCAATTATACTTGCATGATCAAGTTTATCAATAATAACATAATCATCTTTCCCAACCAGGGCAGATATCACTCCGAGATTTGTCTGAAAGCCTGTGGAGAAAGTTATCGCAGATTCCTTTCCTACAAACTCCGCTAATTTTTCCTCCAGTTTGCGGTGGAGGTCAAGTGTCCCGTTTAAGAACCGCGAGCCTGCACAGCCAACACCATATTTATCAAGAGCTTCTTTTGCCGCTTTCATTACTTCTGGATGATGTGTTAAGCCAAGATAAGAATTAGAGCCCAGCATGATAACCTTTTTCCCGTTGATCATGACTTCCGTTTCCTGGGCAGAACTGATCTCCGTAAAATAGGGATATACCCCTGCTTTCATGGCTTCTCTTGCGTCGAGATAATTTAAACACTTATCAAATAAATCTGTCATTTTGGTCTCCTTATAACCACCCTTTGTTTAAATACCAGTTATAGGTTTCCTTTAAACCTTCTTCAAGCGAGAATCTCTCCTTCTGTTCAAGTTTTTTATACAATGTTTCTGTGTCCATAATCCAGTATCTCTTGTTTAATTCATTTAGTTTATCCTTATCCAAAGCCTGGGAAGACCCCGTTAGAATATGGAGAATATCTAAATAAATTCCAAAAGGAATCTGTAAAAAAGAAGGTAAATGAATTAAGCGGAATTTATTGTCCATTACATTCGATAAAGAACCAAGAAAAGAATGCCAGGTGTAAATAGATGAACTGGCAATATTAATTGACCAGTTTTCTCTTTTGTCAAGCAGTGAAATTTGATATAATTGTTCAACAAGGTCTTTAACATATACAACGTTAATATACCTCTTCTTCAAACCAAAGTATGGAAAGATCCCTGCTTTTACCAGCTTGAATATCGTTAAAAAATCCCTGTCTCTCGGTCCGAAAACTGAAGAGAGATAGACTATCACTCTATTTGGCCCGGAGATTCGAGAAAGAACTTCTTCTGCCTTTCTTTTGCTTTTCCCGTAGTCAGAAATAGGTTCGGTGAATTCATTCTCTTTCAATCCGAGTTTTCCCACGGACGATCCTTTGGATGCTTGAGAACTGAAAAAGATAAACCGTGAAACACTCCCTGATTCACGGGCAGCAATATAAATGTTTCTTGTGAAATCTACGTTCACCCTGAAATATTCTTTCTTACTTGGGGCTTTTGTTGAACCGGCTAAATGAAAAATTATATCTATATGACTGCAGAGTTTCCGAAGAAGCTCTCTGTCAGAAAAACTGCAATTGAATAATTCTAGATTTTTCTCTTTTACCGGCAAATACCTTAAAGAACTTTCCTTTCTAACCGGGACCCTTACATTGTGACCGTTCTTTAAAAGCAGTTCAACAAGGTGACTTCCAATAAAACCTGTCCCACCGGTTACGAGATATCTCATTTAATTATTAAAATTTATTTTTAAACCTTTTTGTAATTATTTCCTTCAATGTTGGTTTTCCGGATTCTTCCAGTTTATACATTACCCTTACAGAAGGTTTGTTAATCTTTATAAGTTTTCCTAAATCAATCGGGGTAGCAACAACAACAACATCTACTTTTGCTTTGTTGATTGTTTCCTGAAGTTCATTCATCTGTTTATTTCCATAACCCATTGCAGGAAGAATATCGCTCAAGTGAGAATATTTCTTATATGTTTCAACGATTGACCCGACAGCATAAGGCCTCGGGTCTATCATTTTCTTTACCTTACAATTCTTTGCCGCAACATACCCTGCGCCATACTTCATTTCGCCATGTGTAAGTGTTGGGCCGTCTTCAATAACCAGTACCGTCTTCCCTTTAATTAATTTCGGGTCTGTTACAGTAACAGGAGATTTACCCATTACAACCTGAGCTTTAGGATTAAATTGCTTGATATTATCTAACAACGCCTTTATCTTTTTCTTGTCTGCTGTATCTATTTTATTAACTACCATTACATCGGCCATGTTAAAGTTTGTTTCACCGGGATAATATAACAATTCATGTCCCGCTCTGTGCGGATCAACAACCACAATCTGAAGATCGGGAGAATAAAATGAAAAGTCATTATTCCCGCCATCCCACACAATAAAATCTGATTCCTTCTCTGCAGCGGCAAGGATCTTGCCGTAATCAACCCCGGCATAAACTACTGTTCCGCTTACAATATGGGGCTCGTACTCTTCTCTTTCTTCTATTGTACATTTATGTTTGTCAAGGTCAGAAAGTTTTTCAAATCTCTGAACTGTTTGGGCATTAAGATCTCCATACGGCATCGGATGCCTGATAACCGCGCATTTCTTTCCCTTTTCCTTCAGTATCTCTAATACCCTTCTGGTCGTCTGGCTCTTACCGCAACCTGTTCTTACTGCACAAATAGAAATAACCGGCTTCTTTGATTTGATCATTGTTGAAGCAGGTCCTAAAAGAATAAAATCTGCTCCGGCTGCTTGTACTTGAGATGCCTTATGCATTACATATTCGTGTTTCACATCACTGTAGGAAAAATATACTTCTTTTATTCCTTTGTCTTTTATTATCTTTACTAAATCTGTCTCTGCGTAAATAGGTATTCCCTTGGGATACAATTTACCGGCGAGTTCCTTCGGATATTTCCTCCCGGCAATATCCGGAATCTGTGTTGCTGTGAAGGCAACCACTTCAAACTCTTTCTTATCTCTGAAATAGACATTGAAATTATGAAAGTCTCTGCCTGCTGCTCCCATAATCAGTACTTTTTTTACCATGATGAGCTCCTTTTTGTTTTATTTATTTTAATAAAATTATAAATAACTTATTAATTTTGCTATTTTACCATAATATTTAAAAAAAATCAAGTTAAAAACACCAAAAACAAGAGATTTTTTATTTTTCCCTATTTTGATTTTCACCCACAAGGATACCCCAGACCTAATTGATGCCGGATCCCAGGTTTGCCTCAATTGCACAACTGCATTTTTCTGTGTATAAAACAAAGAAGGTTTTTCTGCAGTTGGAATTGAAGGATGTTAGGAAGAAAATAAATATTTTTTTCTTTATTCAATCTGATGAAAAGCCTAAATCTAAGGTACTAAAAAATAAATCTTGAAAATAAATATTAAGTATGGTATAATGTTTCAGTATCGACTCAGTTACGTTCTTTCATATGTTAATAACTTGTGGATAACTCTCCAGTTATCAACAATTAAAGAATTTAACTTGATTGTAATCTTTTTCACAATCTTGCTCTTTTTTCCCAATAATTCAAGAGATTTGAAAATTAGTATAATGTAGATATTTAAGTGTATTGATTTAAGACAAAGAGAGATAAACTCCGTGTTGTTGGGATTTATTACAATGTTATAAATTGTGGATAACTAGTGGGTATATTTTAAAAGCCCTACTTATTATATAGGATATTTAAGATTTGCCTACTTTTCAACAGTTATTTGAATTGTGAATTTTTTACTAATAAAGAAATGTGGATAACAGGGGGAAAATGTCCCGAGATAAAGAGAAATTGCAGGAAATCTGGAGAGAATTCCTAAAAGAAACAGAGAAGAAGGTTGATCCTCATATTTTTGAGAATTGGATTCAACCTTTAGATTTGGAAAGCATTAAAGAAGACTCTGCAGAAATCAGTGTACCTAATCAATTTTTTAAAAGCTGGATAGAAGCGAATTTTCTTGACTTACTTAAAAGTGGGTTGAAGAATCTTTTTGCGGGGGAATTTACCATTAATTTCATATTACAAGAGAAGGATATCGTCCCTAAGACCGAGAATCAATTGAAAGACGAGATAATAAGCATAAAGAAAGCGAAGAAGAAAGAGGGTAGTTCCGATAGTTTTACTCCCAGGGTTTCTTTGAATCCGGATTTTACATTTGAGAATTTTGTTGTTGGCCCCAGTAATGAGTTTGCAAAGGGTATTGCCACATTAGTATCAAAGACCCCGGGAAGTTCTTACAATCCATTGTTTATATATGGAGGGGTTGGTTTGGGAAAAACGCATTTAATGCAGGCAATTGGGCATGAGATTCAAAAACAGAACCCTGAGTTTAAGGTTGTTTATATTCCCACAGAAAATTTTATGAATGAAATGATTAAATCATATATAGAAAATAACATTATTAAATTCAGAAAGAAATATCGCAATATTGATTTATTATTAATGGATGACATACACTTTCTTACAGAAAAAGAGGGGTTACAAGAAGAATTTTTTCATACATTTAATTCTTTAAAGGATTTAAACAAGCAGATAGTCCTTACCTCTGACCGGCCGCCGAAAAAGATACCGGATTTACAGGAGCGTTTGGTTTCAAGATTTTCGTGCGGGATGGTAGTTGATGTTCAAACACCAAATTTAGAAACAAGAATCGCGATATTAAAGAAGAAAGCCCTGAAAGAAGACGTTTCTATTCCGGATGATATAATAAACTTTATCGCCTCAAGAATTAAATCAAATGTCAGGGAATTAGAAGGGGCTTTATTAAAGGTAATCGTTTATACTACATTGAATGAAAAAGATCTTACCCTTGATGTTGCAAAGGTAATTTTGAAAGATATTATTCATCAGAAGGAATCAGATGAAATTAATATTGATATAATTCAAAGAACTGTAGCTATTTACTTTGATATACGTGTTGCAGATTTAAAAGTAAAACGCCGTTCAAAAAACATAGCGGTACCAAGGCAGATAGCAATGTATTTATGCAGAGAGCTGACAGATTCATCCCTTCCTGAGATTGGCGAATTTTTTGGAGGCAGAGACCACACAACAGTTCTCCATGCTTATAATAAAATCCTGAAATTAATTGAATCAAACGATCCTATCAGATATCAAATCCAGAATATAATAAATGAACTCAAAGGACAAGAATAGTGTTTAAATGGTGGAGTGTGGATAGTGGAAGGTGATATCAGTGTCTCCGTGGTGAAAAATCACATTCTTTTGCTCTTTAAGTATCAATCGCTTTTTGGTTCAGTATTTCATTTGTATATTAAAATCAAATAAATAAATTTTCCTCTTTTTCCTTTAGTTCCCGTTTATTCTCTGTTATGATTTTTTTCTTTCTCTCTTACAAGTCTCGTCAAAGTCCCTGTTAAAAACACATTTAAATACTCTTTAAGTAATATGTGCTTTCTGGTTCTATATTACAATATTGTTTAAAACTCAAATATTCCTAGAACTATAACTGATTTATTCAGATCCCGACCAGGTTTAACAACACTGTGTATATCTCTATAATATACTGTTGATAACTTTACTCTTTTGTGAATATTTTCTCTCAATCTGATAACCATTACTTTATCCTTTTTTTATCAACAGGTTTATAAACAGGATAACTACTGAAATATAGGAAAAAAACACAGTTATTCATATTATCCACAGGATATTATTATTAATATTATCTTATTTATTCAATATATAATTTAAATATGATATTGAAAAAAGTTTATTTTGTTAAAAAAAAATGAGTTTTTTTAATTTTTTTATTGAATTATTTATTAAATTATGATATAATATAAAAACTTAATTAATTTATAATAATAAATAAAGAGAGGAGAATCTATGAAATTCACAGTAGATAAAGAGATATTTGCGAAAGCCATGCATCAGTTAAGCGGTGTGATTCTTCAAAAGAGCACCATTAACATCCTCTTCAATGCACTATTAGAAGCTAAAGACGATAAGCTGAAAATAACAACGACGGATTTAGAGATCACTTTAATAAAAGAGATACCTGCAGATATAATTGAACCCGGTTCAATAGCATTACCCGCGAGAAAGCTTTACGAGATTTCACGTAATATACCCACAGAAGAATTTGAGTTCACACAATTAGATTCAAAAAACGTACAGATTAAAGGCGGGGCGCTTTCGTATAAATTAAACGGTCAATTAAAAGATGAATTTCCTCAGACTCCTGATTATGATATTGAAAAAAATATTACTGTTTCACAGAAGGAATTAAAAAGTTTAATTAACAAGACAATAATTTCAGTATCAACAGATGAGACGAGATTTACTTTAATGGGAGTTTATCTTTGTGTTGAAGACGGATATTTAATATTCGTTTCAACAGACGGTCACAGACTTTCAATGGGGAAGTTTAAAGAAAAACTTTCAGTAGAACTGGGCAACAATATGATTATTCCTGCAAAGACTTTAAATACGCTCAAAGATCTTTTAGAAGATAACGAAGAAAAGAAGGTAGAGATCAACTTGACAAAAAAAGAGAATCAGATTTTATTTACACTTGAAAACAGCATATTAATTTCTCGGTTAATTACAGGTGAGTATCCCAATTATAAAAGTGTAGTACCTTCAGATTTTGAGATGGATATAATTATTTCGAAGAATATTTTAATAGATTCAACTCAGCGTGTAGGTTTAATGGCTGATTCCAAGAGAAATTCGATCAAGTATGAATTTAAGAAGGGAGAGCTTATTGTAAATACAATTACCCCGGAAGTAGGGGAAGGTAAAGAAGTTGTACCTATTGATTTTTCAGGGTCTCCAATTGAATTATTGTTCAACTCAAAATACATTACGGATATTTTGAAGAACATCGAAACAGAGAATGTAATTTTAAAAGTTATTAATCCGACATCGCCGGTATTATTTTTACCGGCTGATAAAGAGCAAAATTATAAATTTGTTCTAATGCCCATGCGTTTATGATAAGGAATAGTTCAAGTCACGGTAATTTCGGAAAAAATTTAAGCAGAGCTTTTTCTGAAATTTTAGGTGATGACTTTATAATAACATATCGGATATTCAATCATTGGTTTGAATTAGTTCCGTTAAAGATCGCTGAGAAGACGAAGCCGGTCTACTTTGATAACGGGAAACTTTCAATCTTAGCAACCACATTTCAATGGGCGAATGAATTGCGTTTGAATAAATTTTCTTTCATAGAAAAAATAAATGAGAAGCTTGGAGAAGATTTAGTAACAGATCTTGAGGTTTATCAAGGAAGCGTAAAAAAGTTTCGGGGATTTGAAAAAGATACAAAAAACGAAAAGGAGATTGCGCTTACATCTAAGGAAGAGGAAGAGATAGAAAGGGAAGTTCAGAAATACGACACTGAGTTCAGAAAGACCGCAAGAAAAATGTTAACATTTTATTATATACAAAAGAAGAAATAAAGGGAGAATAAAAACCATGTCAGAAAACGGCAACAATACAAATGGAAATAACAAAAACGCAAAATATACATCACAGGACATCACTGTTCTTGAGGGTTTAGATGCAGTAAGGAAGCGTCCGGGGATGTATATCGGTTCCACGGGTCCGATGGGTCTTCACCATTGTGTATTTGAAGTTGTTGACAACTCAATAGATGAGGCTTTAGGCGGATTTTGTGATAAGATCATGGTTGTTGTTCATCCGGGTAATTCAGTTTCAATTATAGATAACGGCCGTGGAATACCGGTTGATATTCATAAAGGAGAAAAGAAATCGGGAGTTGAGGTTGTTTTAACGAAATTACATGCCGGTGCGAAGTTTGATCATAAGAGTTATAAGATTTCCGGAGGTCTTCACGGTGTTGGTGTATCTGTTGTTAATGCATTATCGGAATGGCTCGAGGTAGAAGTTAAAACGGAAGGCAATGTTTATTATCAACGTTTTGAACGCGGAAAACCGCAAGAGAAACTAAAGATAATAGGCAAGTCAAAGAAGACCGGGACAAAAGTAACGTTCAAGCCGGACTCTCAGATTTTTGATTCGATTGAATTTAATTTTGATACGCTTGCAAGCCGTCTTCGCGAACTTGCATTTTTGAACAAGGGATTGGAGATACTAATAACAGATGAGCGCGGAAATGAACCGAAGGAATTTACTTATAAGTATAATGGGGGGATTGTTTCCTTTGTAGAATACTTAAATGAAAACAAGACCCTTTTGAACAAGAAAGTTATTTATGTAATGAAGGAGAAGGATGACATTGTAATAGAAGCCGCTCTTCAGTATAATGATGGTTATTCTGAGAACATCTTATCGTTTGTCAACAATATTAATACGATAGAAGGAGGAACACACCTGACAGGCTTTAAGACAGCAGTAACAAGAGTAATAAATGATTATATAAAGAATAACAACATCGGGAAAGGAAAGATAACCTTAATGGGTGATGATACCAGGGAAGGGATTGTAGCAGTTCTTTCAATTAAGATACCGGAACCCCAATTTGAAGGACAAACCAAAACAAAGTTAGGAAACAGTGACATAAAAGGGATAGTTGATTCGATAATCTATGAAGAACTGAGAATGTTCTTTGAAGAGAAGCCGGCTGTTGCGCGAAGTATCATTGAAAAGGTTTTTGCTGCTGCCCGTGCAAGGGAAGCGGCAAGAAAAGCGAAAGAATTAACAAGAAGAAAAAGCGCTCTCGATTCAACATCTCTTCCGGGAAAATTAGCAGATTGCTCAGAGAAGGATCCGGAACTTTGTGAGTTGTATATAGTTGAGGGAGATTCTGCGGGTGGTTCTGCAAAACAAGGCAGAGACAGAAGGTTTCAGGCAATCCTTCCGCTTCGCGGGAAAATTTTAAATATAGAAAAGGTCCGGTTAAACAAGATTCTCAGCAATGAAATGATCAAGACCTTAATATCTGCGATGGGTACAGGAATAGGCGCGGAGGATTTTGATCTATCCCGATTAAGATACGCTAAGATAATAATAATGACAGATGCCGATGTTGATGGTTCTCACATAAGAACATTGCTCCTGACATTTTTTTACAGGCAATTTGAAGAATTAATAAAGCATGGAAACGTTTTCATTGCCCAGCCGCCATTATATAGAATTAAAAAAGGAAAAGAAATTTTTTATGTTCAGTCCGACGGTGAGATGGACGGATATTTAATCGATATAAGTTTGAAAAATCTTGAAGTGAAGATCATGGATGATGCCGGGAAAGAGAAAAGTGTTTTGAAAGGGAAGAACCTTTCCAAAATTATCGAGAAATTGCAACTGTTCCTTGAGGATTCAGA
This sequence comes from bacterium, assembly GCA_028696285.1. Taxonomy (GTDB): domain Bacteria; phylum AUK180; class AUK180; order JAQVHJ01; family JAQVHJ01; genus JAQVHJ01. Next base: position 18,301 of record JAQVHJ010000001.1, on the reverse strand, counting down.
AAAGCTTCTGAAGATGCGCTTTAATCTTGAAAACTATTTTCAGATAAGACTGAAGAACAAGGAAACCGTATTAAAAAATATTTTTAGAATTGAGTTTGATGAGAAAGAGATTTATGCGTTCGGGAAGGAAGAGAAAGATAATCAAATATTTAAATATGAACAGATTTTAAAGGAGCGCGAAGGAACCGTGGAAGGAGAAGATTTAGCCGTAACGGAGCTTGGTGATATTGCGATGTTTGTTAATTATGAAAATAAGATAAAGGAACTGGAGGCATTTGATTTCCAGGTTACCGATAAAAATCAGGACCATGCAATTTTTAAAATAGAGAACGGAGAAGAGACCATAGATATCTTTAATATTTTTGATCTTCTTGATAAAATAAAAGAGATAGGTAAGAAAGGTCTGGATATTCAACGTTATAAAGGTTTAGGAGAGATGAATCCTGACCAGCTTTGGGACACGACAATGAATCCTGAAAACAGAACCATTTTACGCGTGGAACTTGAAGATGCGGTTGCAGCGGACAGGATTTTTACGATACTAATGGGAAATCAAATAGAGCCTCGCAGGGAATTTATAGAAAGGAATGCGCTGTTTGTCAGAAATCTTGATATTTAAAATTAAATAATCCGGAGGATTTTTTCAATGTATACTAAAGGCGAAAAGATAGTAGGAATTAATATAGAAGAGGAGATGGAGAAGTCGTATATTGATTATGCGATGAGTGTAATTATCGGCCGCGCCCTCCCCGACGTAAGAGACGGATTAAAGCCGGTTCACAGGAGAATTTTAATAGCGATGTACAGAGAAGGTTTGTTACCGAATAAACGCTTTTCAAAATCTGCCGGTGTAGTCGGGGAAGTTATTAAGAAGTATCATCCACACGGTGATGCAGCGGTTTATGATACTATAGTTAGGTTGGTTCAGGTATTTTCTTTAAGGTATCCTTTAGCTGTAGGCCAGGGTAACTTTGGATCAGTTGACGGCGATTCCGCGGCAGCATACAGGTACACAGAAGTTAAGATGTCCAAAATTGCTGTTGAGTTAATGCAGGACATAGATAAAGAAACGATTGACTTTACGCCAAATTTTGACGAGACTACAGATGAACCGGTTGTCCTTCCTGCGGGTCTTCCCAACCTCTTATTGAACGGTTCAAGCGGGATTGCAGTGGGTATGGCAACAAATATTCCGCCGCATAATCTAAATGAGGTTGTTGATGCTATTATTGCAAAAATTGATAATCCTAAATTAAATTCAGTTGATCTTCTTCATTATATAAAAGGTCCTGATTTTCCGACCGGTGGAATTATTCTCGGGACAGCCGGGATTAAACAAGCCTATACCCGAGGTAAGGGTAAGGTAACAGTACGTGCCCGAGCAGTAATTGAATGGAAGGAAAAGGGAAAGGACCGCATCGTAATAACGGAGATCCCTTACCAGGTAAATAAATCTAAGGTAATAGAACAGATTGCAGAATTAGTTACAAATAAAAAGATTCAGGACATTACAGATCTCAGGGATGAATCTGACAGAGACGGGATGAGAATAGTAATTGAGTTGAAGAAGGGTTCAATTCCGAAAATAATTCTGAACCAACTATTCAAGCATACACAGCTTCAAGTAACTTACGGAATAATAATGATTGCAATTGTAAATAATCAACCAAAGCTTCTTAAACTTGAGAATGTGATCAATGAATTTATTAAGCATAGAAAAGAAGTAATTACCCGCAGGACAAAATTTTTACTTAGAAAAGCGGAAGAAAGGGCACATATCCTGGAAGGACTGAAGATTGCCCTTGATAACATAGATAAAATAATTAAATTAATCAGAGGTTCGAGCGATAAAGAGCAGGCGAAACTCGGGTTAATAAAAGATTTTAAATTGTCAGAGGTTCAAGCTCTTGCAATCCTTGATATGCGACTGCATAGATTAACAAATCTTGAACGGAAAGAAATAGATGATGAATATATAGAAAAGATAAAAGAGATTACCAAGTTAAAGAGTATTCTTGCGAGCGAGCGGAAAATATATATGATCATTAAAGATGAACTGACAGAAATGAAGCAGAAATACGGTGATGCAAGATTAACAGAGATTGTTCCGGCAGAAGATGAGATTAGTATTGAGGATCTGATTGCCGACGAAGATATGATAATTACAATTTCAAGAGAAGGGTATATTAAGAGACAGCCTGTTCATGCGTATAAGAACCAGGGCCGCGGCGGAATAGGAGTTGCGGGAATGGATGTGAAGGAAGAAGATATAGTTGAGCACTTGTTTATTGCATCAACCCATAATTACCTTCTCTTCTTTACAAATCTCGGGAAATGTTATTGGCTGAAGGTCTATGATATACCTCAGGCCGGCCGCCGATCCAGAGGCCGGGCAATAGTAAATCTTCTTAATATTACTTCAGAAGAGAATATAACCGCGTTTATTTCTGTAAAAGAGTTTGATGAGAAGCACTATATTTTAATGTCCACAGAACTAGGTTTAATTAAAAAGACGAACCTGATTTCATATTCCAACCCGAGAGTCGGCGGGATAAATGCAATTAAATTAGATGAGAAAGATAAGTTAATTTCCGCGCTTATAACGGACGGGAACCAGGACCTTCTGCTTGCAACCAGTTTTGGGAAATCTATACGGTTTAAGGAGAGTGATGTTCGAGAGATGGGGAGAGTTACACAGGGTGTTCGCGGTATAAAATTGGGCAAAGGCGATAAGGTAATAGGAATAGAAATAGTAGATGATAAATCTACCCTTCTTACAATGACAGAGAATGGTTACGGGAAAAGAACAACTCTTTCCGAATACCGGGTTCAGAACCGTGGAGGCCAGGGTGTAATTAACATTAAAACAGAAGGAAGAAACGGGAAGGTTATCGCAATTAAAAAGGTTATGGACGATGATGAAATTATGGTTATTACTAAAGCGGGAACAGTAATACGAATTTCTGTTGAGAACATCAGAGCGATCGGAAGAAATACCATGGGTGTCAGAATAATGAACCTCAGAAACAATGACAAAGTAGTTTCCATTGCAAGGGTTGTTTCAAAAAAGGAAGAAGAAGTGCTTAATTCCGGAGAAGGAATAGAAAACGGGGAGAATATAGAAGAAGATTTCGAAGATGATTTTAACGGAGAAGAAACAGAAAAAGAAGAAATCTTCCCGAAAGAAGAGCCGGAAGACGGGAAAGAAACAGAAGAAGAACCGGAGGATATAGATGATTTTGGAGACGAGGAAGAAGATTCTGACAGCGAAGATAAATAAAAGATTATTTCAAGTTTTTTTATTAGTCTGTTTTACCGTTTTGTTTATTCTTCCCGGCTGCCGGATGCAGGAAGAAAAACTATTCAGAGAAGCTTACAATTACTGGCAGACGAAAGATTATGAGACTGCGATAATTACATATCTGAAACTGATTGAGAACTATCCCGGATCGAAACATGCGCCTTATGCGCAATTCCAGATAGGAAATATTTATAATTATAATCTGAACAGGTATCAGGACGCTGTAATAGCATATCAGAAGACGGTTTCTATTTATCCTGATTCTGAGTATTCCTTCAAAGCGCAATTTGAGATTGCTGAGATTTATAACAAGAGATTTGACGAGAAACAACTGTCTATTATTGAGTATAAGAGATTATTCAATTATAAACAAAACAAAACAGAGTTTCCGAAAATTCATTTAGAGATAGCAGATAATTATATTTACCTTAAGCAGTTTGACAAGGCATTATTTGAATTAGAAGAACTGAAGAAGGAGACGCCAAATTACCCGAATTTAGATTATATATTATTCAAAGAGGCCATGATTCTATATCAAAAGGGCGATTTCACTTCTGCAAAAGATGAATTTGAAAATTTCATGGTGAAATATCCGGAGTCTGATTATTTTCTAAAAGCGCAGTTCTGGTACGCGCAAACATTGGAGGAATTGAAAAATTATTCAGAAGCACTGGAATTATATCAAACACTGAAAGAAAATGAATATAAGACAGATATAATTGATTTAAAGATAGAACGTTTAAATAAATTAATTAAAGAAGAGAAGGAAAAGAAAAAGAACCAGAGGTAAAGATTGGTTAAGAAGATAGAAGAAGTATTAGAATTTAATACTGTAAAACAAATAATATCCGGATACGCAGTTTCAGAAGGAGGGAAGGAACTTTGCCGAAGTTTGGAATGGTTCACGGACAAGAATAGGATTATGCAATTACTGGATGAACTGGACAACATGATAGAGTTTCTGAATAAAATTCCCGACTTCTCTGTATCCGACCTTACTAATGTTTCAGGGATTTTACAAAAGATAGTACCGGAAAACAGTTTTATATTTCCGGATGAGATAATATCTATATATAAAAATCTCCGGATATCAAGGGATGTGAAGCAAAAGCTTTCAAAACATATAAATGAATTGGAGAGTCTGAAAGATTATTATCTAAAACTGTTAAATCATAAAGACCTTGAAGATTCCATAGAAAAAGTAATAGATATTGATGAAATAACAGTTAAAGACAGCGCCTCTCCCGCGCTATCTGAAATTCGCAGAGAGATCGGGGATGTTCAAAGGAAGGTAAAGAGAGAAATTGCCAGGATTGTTGACAATGAAGACTATAAAAACTTATTAATGGAAGATTATTTTACAATTAAAGATAATCGTTTTGTTCTTCCACTTAGAATTGAATATAAGAATAAGATAAAAGGAATAATTCACGGTTTCTCATCATCTAAGCAGACCGTTTACATAGAACCGGACAATATTGTTGAGCTTGACAATCGAATTGTTGAGCTAAGAGAGAAGGAAGAGCAAGAGATAATAAAAATTTTAACCATTCTATCATCTAAAATAAACGCGCACCGCGATGAGATAAAAAGCAATTATCAAATTCTTATTTACCTGGACTTTCTGTCGGCAAAGTCAAGGTATTCAATGAATAGAAAATTGACACGGGCAAGGTGGAGTGAATCGGAACTGAAGATTATAGACGGGAGACATCCGCTCTTAATTGAACAAAAAGATTTAGAGGTTGTTCCAATTTCAGTAAGAAACGGATCCGGTTTCAGAATTCTTGTAATAACCGGGCCGAACACCGGGGGAAAAACTATTTCCTTAAAAACAATTGGCTTGAGTTCAATGCTGTTTCAATCGGGGATGCATGTTCCTGCGGAGATAGGAACACAATTGCCTATCTTTACAAAAATTTTTGCTGATATTGGGGATGAGCAGAGTCTTCAGCAAAGTTTATCAACATTTTCAGGGCATTTGCAGAATATTAAAAATGCGCTTGACAGGTGCGATAAGGAATCGCTTGTTTTACTTGATGAACTTGGTGCGGGAACCGATCCATCAGAAGGCGGAGCAATCAGCTGCGGAATTCTTGAGTATCTTGAAAAGAAATGGTCAACCGTTTTTGCTACAACTCATCTCAATTCAATAAAAGTATTTGCTCATAACTCAAAAGCGTGCATGAATGCATCCATGGAATTTGATTCAAATTCATTAGCCCCCACATACAGGATAATAATGGGGGTTCCTGGGTCAAGTTATGCTTTGTCAATTGCGGAAAAGCTTCAGATTCCCGGGGAAGTAATAAATTCTGCGAAAAATTATTTATCCGATTCTTATCTTAAGTTAGACCAGCTTTTGAAGGATATCCAGAATTCAAGCCTTTCAATTGAAGAAGATAAAAAGCTGACCAAGCTTGAAAAGATGAAGGCGTCCGATTTAAAGGAGAAGTATGAAAAGAAACTTGAAGAATTGATTTTAAAAGAGAAAAAGATATATGAGGAGACCGTTGCAAAATCTGAAAAAATCCTCAGTCAGTTCCGGAAGGATTTTGAAAAAACGGTAAAAGAAATCAGGGAAAAAAATGCGTCAAAGGAATCTATTAAAGAAGCAAAGGAAATTTTAAATAAGCATAAGGAAAACATTAAGATAGAGAAGGAAGTTTTTATTGAAGAAAAAATACCAGAACCCGTTTTAAAATTGGACCCGAAAAAATTTCAAGAAGGGGGCTGGGTAAAGATAGAAGGTTTTAATGAATGGGCGAAAATTACAGAAATAGATTTCAGTAAAGAAACATTGAAGGTCCAGATAGGCAACATAAGTATTTTAGAAAAATTTAAACAGGTTTCAAATTATAAAGAAAAACTCCCCGATAACGAGACAGAGGACACCGATTACAGGGTTACAAAATCCAGAGAGATGCAGACGAACAAGTTAGAGGTTTTTGGAATGCTTGTAGAAGATGCAATATTAGAGTTGGACATCTTTATTAATGATGCATTTCTATCCAACCTTAGTGAGATATATATTGTTCACGGTTTAGGTTCCGGGAGATTGAGAAGCGGAGTCAGAGAATACCTGAAGGGTAACCCGTTGGTTAAGAGTTTCAGGGACGCGTCCTATTCAATGGGGGGAGCAGGTACAACCGTAGTAACATTTGATAAATAAAGGAAAGACTAATGAGATTTTTAAATTTAAGTGATTTAGAAAAAATATTTGAAGTAAGCGAGGGTACGCTGGAAGCTGAAAGGAATAAAGAATCACTGCCTCACCTGCAATTAAAAGAAAAGGAAATTTATTTCTCAAGTTTTATTCATCATTTAAATTCAGAGATTATTAACAAAGACGATGAAAATCAATTAGAAATACTCTCAACGATTGGAGACATATTTCAAAAACGTTTCTATTTTAATGTGTTCATTACGGAATTATTTCCGGAGAAACCACCGATAATAGTTGGGGGGAGCGCGCTAGAATATTATTCCGGAGTGCAATACCCGACAGGAGACATAGATATCTTTATTGAAGAAGAAGCGGTCCCGGAATTAATTAGACACCTGAGAAAGAATAAATTTTATAAGAGAGGAAAGTACTATTATTCCATTGATAAAAAGATTCCCGTTGAAATACATACGGGGACATTTAACGGGGATAAAAAGCATTTAAGTAAAATTGTTTTTGGGAAGAAGGAAATATATTTAATAGGAATAGAAGATTTAATAATAGACCGGATAGATGTTTTTGATAAAAAGGAATATCCGGAGGAATTTGACTGGGCTCTCAGGTTATACCGATCTTACCTGGAGTTATTAGATATCCAGTATTTGAAAAAGAAATTGACAAAGGACGGCCTTCTTCCATATTTCGAAAAACTTAATAGTTAAGAATTTACCGTGTTTCAATTTATTATAAAGAAACTTGACAGGTTGCGCGAGAAATATTTCCGCGAGAAAAACACAGGAAACAGCATTAAATATCCTCGAATTCTTGTTTGGGAGAATACAAATAAGTGCAACTTAAATTGTATCATATGTTACAGGATCGGGAGGAATGTTGATTTTGTTGATTTTGACAATGACTATTTTCATGATAAATTCCCGGAAATTTTAAGGCATATTCACAGGCTGGAACTTTCAGTATCAGGAGAACCTTTTCTTTACGGGAAGCCCGGCGATCTGCAAAAGATATTCAAGAATACGCCGGTAAAATTATCGGCATATACAAACGGTACAACATTAACAAACGAGATCATTGAATTTATTACAGATTCCTTTGAAGAGATACATATTTCCTTTGACGGGTTCCGGGAAGAGACATATAATAAAATAAGGACAGGCGCGGAATTTAAAGACGTAAAACAGAAAATTCTTAATCTTGCAGAAATGAAGAAGAAAAAGAAGAGCGCCCTCAGGATCGTTGTAGATTTTGTTATAATGAATATGAATGCAAATGACTTTCTTCCCATGCTGAAGGAGTTTTCAAATGCAGGGATAAAGGATTTTGAAGCATCACATTTAATTTTATTTAACAGCGGTGAACTAGAAAAGGAATCCTTATTGAACAACCCAAAGGAATTCAACCAATGGCGGGAAGAAATTTTAAAATTTAAAAAAGAATTGAATATCAATATTCTTTTACCCAATGCAATTTCTGAAAGAACAGAAGAGAAGCAACAAAGTTCCGATTCTTCACGTCAAGAGCAGCATCAATTTAAGAATTGCCCATATCTATGGTATAAAACATGGGTAGATATTAAAGGAGACGTTCTTTCATGCTGTCACCCGGAACCGATTAAGATGGGAAACCTTGCTTTTGAAACATTGGAGGAGATCTGGAACGGATTCTTTTACCGGGAATTACGGAATGGGTTTAAAACAGGGAAGCTGCCATGGCAATGCCGGAACTGCAATTTAATAGACCATAAATTTAACGGGTTTAAGAACATGAACACACTGCTGAAGGAAAAGGAAGTTTTTAACGAGAGAAGAAAGAAGATTCTTGGTAGTCTTTTCAATGAAATAAAATTGGATTTTAAGGATAATGAATTGATCATTGAAAATGAAATCAATCCCATGAATAAAAACATTTTAGTGGTATTTAATTTAAATTTAAGAGAGACAGGGGAGAATCTTGCATATTGGCAGATACCGGTCCGGTTCACGGAACAGGCAGTGAAGATTACTGTTAAGGGAGAGTTTCCAGATCTTCAATTTTTTAATGAAGGAAAAAAGATTTCTCCCGTGATAAAAAAACTACGAAAAAAAGATCTTTCCGGAATTTCCTATAATATAGTAATAGATATAAAAGACTGGCAGACCGAGGAACTTGTGATTCGACAACCGTAATTCGTGAATCGTGATTCGTGATTCGAAAGACGAAGACTGATTGGTGTATCACTTTGTTACATTTGCTCTGACATACACGCATTTGCAGATATAATAATGTTAATAGTCATTGCGAAACATAGACGAGTAATCTCACAGGTTACCGTTTACTGTTTAAAGAATATAATTCTTTAAATTAAAACAACCGTTCACGCTGCTTGTTTATTTTTAATTATATTGTTACTTAGAACCAAAATGCGATTGGTACTTCTCAACCAATTGAATGTGTTTTTAACAGGGACTTGTATGAGACTTGTAAGAGGCAAAAAAATATAAAGAAATTTTAACAGGGATGAACGGGATAAAAAAGAGAAGATTATTTATAAATATAGTTATGCTGATTTGTTTATATAAAATCTTGCGGTGTATTTCCAGAGTAAATCAGTATAAAATTCTGCGACTGAAAAAAGCCGATTTTTCAACAGTAAAAGAGTAAATGTTCATTGTTATTAAGTATCGTATGATTATTCCATTATAACTTAAAATAAAATAAGCAGCGTTGTTCATGTTTAAAAATATTTTATCTTTTGGATCAAGGTTCACAAATCACGATTTCGGATTGCCGCGCCTACGGCTCGCGATGACATTATATTGTCCGCAAATGAAATAACATTATTAGTCATTGCGAAGGTTCTTTGCAACCCGAAGCAATCTCAATTAAAGTTTAGTGGTAAGTGGAGTGTGGAGTGTAGAAAGTGGAATGAAGATGAGAAACATAAATCTTAATCTTGCAGCGAATCACGGTTCACAATTCTTTTTCTTCATCCCGGAGGGATAGAACGCTTTTAGCCCACCATTTCAATGGTGGGTGTGAATAAATAAAATGATCGTGCGAAGTTCAGAATAATTTAATAACACAAAACATTATTAATGTAATGCTTATTTCACAATACATTTCGATTCACGGTTCATCCCGATTTCGTGGAACCTACATCGGGACTGCTTTGTTAGTGGTAAGTGGAAGGTGGAGGGTGGAAAATGGAACGAAGATGAATAAGTTAAATCAGAAGTACGCGAGAAAATGTATCAAATGTTTGTAATACAAAAATGGATTGCCACAGTCGGTCATTGTAATGACCTCGCTGACGCATCGCTACGCTTGCTAGATCTCGACTTTGTCTCGATAACGCAATGACATACAAACATCTGCAAATCAAATAATGTGATTAGTCATTGCGATGGAGATTGAGTCAGCAATCGACCGCAAGCAATCTCAGATCGCCACGTCGTTTCACTCCTCGCGATGACATTATATTGTCCGCGAGTCAAATAACAATATTAGTCATTGCGAACGAAGTGAAGCAATCACAGATTGCCACGATCGGTCATTTAAATGACCTCTCTCGCAATGACTCTCATTCGTCTGCAAACCAGATAACGCTATTAGTCATTGCGATGGAGCGCAGCGACTGAAGCAATCTCAACAAATTACAGATTACAGGTTACTTATATTTCGAATCACCGTTCACCGTTTACCGTTTACCGTTCACCGTTTACCGTCCCATATTTCCCCTTGACTTATTTTTATTAACTATGATATAATAAAGATAAACCGGGGCGATTATGTTCAAGGATTTTTTCAGAATAATTACGGATTACAGGACTCTTTTATACACCCTTGCCATTAAGGAATTGAAGATTAAGTACAAAAGCACATTTCTTGGTTTTTTATGGTCAATCATTGTTCCGGGGGTAATGGCAATCGTTTTTAATATCATTTTTTCGTTTTTCTTTGCAAGATTTACCATTGAAAACATGCCATATACCGTGTTCTTGCTTGCAGGGCTCTTTCCCTGGATGTATTTTTCATCAACATTAACCATGTCAACAAATATTTATATTGACCAGTCAAATGTAATAAAGAAGGTTAATATTCCCATATTGATCCTTCCATTCTCTATTTCCATATCAAACTTCATACTGCTCATGATAGACACGCTGGTTTTAATTGCATTTTTACTTATCTTCAGAGTACCCTTGATATGGCAGATGATATTGATTGTTCCTGTGTACATTTTATTTTTTGCTTTGACAACCGGATTTTCATTTTTATTATCAAGTTTAAACGTCAGATTCAGAGATATAAAATATATCGTGGAGATTTCCTTGCTTGCGCTTTTTTATTTAACACCTATAATTTATCCTGTCAAAACCATTTACGGGGTTATATATGCACAACATAAATGGCTGTTCTATCTTCTTAAATTAAATCCCCTTTTTGGATTTATTACATATATTCAGGATAATATCTTTATCGGCAGGTTGATTCCTTCGTATGCAGAGATATATTCATTCTGCTTTGCTTTATTTATTTTTGTTTTAGGAATTGCTGTTAATTCTGCAATGAAGAAAAAAATAATGGATTTAGTATGATAAATACTATTTCTGTTTCAGTAAAAGAATTGAACAAATCTTTTTATGTTTATCATGAAAAAGAAAGCCTTATTAATACATTTTTCAAAAAGAATTCCTATACATATTTTGATGCAATAAAAAACATTTCTTTTGATGCCTATTCCGGAGAAACTATTGGTATAACCGGACCAAATGGTTCCGGAAAATCAACCTTGTTAAAAATATTATCCGGGACAATGTTTAAAGATTCCGGGACTGTTAATGTACATGGTAGGGTTTCTTCTATTCTTGAGTTGGGAGCCGGCTTCCATCCGGAACTGACAGGAATTGAAAATATAAAGTTAAATGCTCTCTTATTAGGATTTACAAAAGAAAAGTTAGAAAATAAAATTTCTGAAATAATAGATTTTGCAGATATTGGCAGCTTTATTGACGCAAAGGTTAAAACATTTTCAACAGGAATGTATTTAAGATTAGGCTTTTCAATAGCAATCCATTCTGATTTTGATATTTTGTTAATTGACGAAATTCTTGCGGTTGGAGATCTTAATTTTCAAGCAAAATGCATAGGTAAAATTCGTGAATTTCAAAATGCTGGAAAAACAATAATTATTGTTTCCCATAACCGTAAAATGCTTGAATTAATTTGTAATAGAATATATTACATGGAAAGAGGAATGCTTTCTGAATATAATAAGAAAGAAGAGATCTTAGAAACGATTAATAACAATGCAATAAAAGATACAATTATACCAACCAAAAAAGAAGAATTTCATTTTGAAAATTACTTAAAGTATACAACAGCAGTTAAGATTTTTGAAAAGATAATGAATAAAGACTCTGTATTTTTTGAATTTAAAACGAATGATATTGATCCAAAAATTTTTTTAAAACATTTTGAATATGTTTTATTTTCAGAAAAGAAGTTGAATATAATAAATCATATTTGTGGAAATTTTACAAAAATACCCTTTAAATCAGGCAGTTTTGATTTTGTTTTCATTCCCGAACTGCCAATTTTTAATAATATTAATAATCCGCAATATTTTATTGAGGAGATTATAAACATAACAAGCAATTATGGATTTTTTTTCTGTTTAAACGAAGAAATTGAAAGGAGAAAGATAGAAGAGGCCGTTTTAAATTTTTGCGACAATGAATATTCAATAAAAGATATTGTTATTAAATCGCGAATTAAAGAATTTTCCGAAAGAACATCAGATATTTTAAAAAATATTTTTAAAACGAAGAATGTTTTTTATAAAGAATTTTATTTTTGTTCACTTAGTGAATGGGCTTTTTATACTATGCTTACAAATATAAATTATCAGATTACCAATTATTCAAATTTATACAGGATATTAAATTCCATAATTAATGTTACCGGTTTTTCAGAAGGAGAAGAGAAAAATGGAATGTATTGGAAGGGAATTTTCTTTTCAAAAAATAATGTAATAAATAATTCATTTTTTTCTCCAAATAATTTAAAAATAAAAGATGTAATTGAAAAAATCTTTATTACTATTTCTGAAATTGAGACAGATAAATTGAAATTCCCTGAAGAAAGAGATGCAATGTCGACATTTCCATCAATCCGACAAAAGATGGAAGAGTTGTTAAAAAGAGAGAAGTTGATATGAGCAAAGTAAAACAGGAAATTGAAAATCTGCGAAAGATTGAATTTAGGGATTTAAAAGAGATGACAGGAAAGAAATTATTAAAAATAGAAAAAGAGCTGCTTCGTTTAAATAATGTTTCCCCGTCTTTTTTAGAAGCCGTACAATTTTATCAATGTAATTCAGCAAAATTAAATAAGCAGATAAAAGATAAAAATGAAAATGAAAAGAATCTTGAAAAAAAAATAAGGGAATTAAATGAATCGCTGTTATATTTAAAAAACGAAAACAAAGAACTTCAAGAATACAGATTAAGATTGAAAAGGATTTCAAAAACATTCTTTTATAAAGTATATTCATTATTTCATAAAAAAGACGGAGAATAATGGACCTGTCAGTAATAATGCCGATATATAACGGCAGGAATTTACTTGAAAAAAACCTAGACCCTTTATTAAAGGAATTGTCGGAAATAAAACAGTCAGAATTGATAATAATCGATGATTATTCTTCTGACGGAAGTTTTGAATATGTTAAAAAGAATTTTAGGGATAAGATTATTTTATTAAAAAATGAAACAAATCAAGGATTTTCAAAAACAGTCAATGCAGGGATTAAGATTTCTAAAGGGAAGTATATATTATTAATAAATTCAGATATTGAAATAAAAGATCATTTTATCTTAAAACTAATTGATGAATTTGAAAAGAACACTTTTGCCTGTGTTCCATCTATTGTTTTGGATGAGAAAGAAAACATAGAGGAAGGGTTTAGTGTTTTTTCCTTAACCCCCGGTTTTTTTAGTATTGACAATCCTAACATTGAATCTTTCGAATATAATATTAATGAAACAATAACAATTCCTCATGCCTGCGCGGCCTGCGCGTTATATTCCGGGGAGAAATTAAAGCAATTAAATGGATTTAATGAAAGGTATTCTCCTTTTTTTTGGGAAGATGTTGATTTATCCTTAAGGGCTCTTCAGAATGGGTGGGAAATTAAGTACAATCCTTTTTTAAAGGTATTTCATGATAAATCTAAAACGATAAATAATTTTTATAATAAAAATGATTCTTTTATTATTTCTTTAAAAAATAAAATAATTTTAAACTGGTATTTTTTAAGAACAAGTGAAGAACGTTTTTTAAATTATTTATATCTCAAAAATATTTTCGAAATTGCGTTGGAAGAAAATGATAAAGAGCTATTGATTTCTTTAAATATTGTTTTAGATATTTATGATGAAGTAAGAAAAGAATCGGAAATAAATTTAAATATTCCTTTAAAAGACTTGGAAGAAAGATATGGATATGAAAGATATAAAAAATATAAAAAAGAATAAATCCTCGAATAACTTCTGTAAACTTTCAGAAAGCGCAGAACAATCCCTTGATAAATTTTCTGACAAGATGAATTTGGATAAACAAGAGTCAGCAGAAATTAAGGATGTTGTTTTTAATTTATTTTCTGAAATGGAAGAAGAAATAACAGCGATAAAAAAAAGGAATTTATCTCTTGAAGAAGAAAACGGTAAACTAAAAATGTTAATGGAAGAGTATCGGGATAGATTAGAAAAGATATCAAAGTCAAAGGTGTATAAAATATATTCATTTTTTAAAAATATATTTAAAGAGAAGAAAACGTGATTTCTGTAATTATTCCAACTTTTAACGGAAAGGATTTGTTGAAGAATAATCTTCCAAATTTAATAAATGAATTATCAGATTTCAGCCACGAGATTATTGTATCAGACGATGGATCGACAGATGATACCATAGAATTTTTAAAAGATAATCATAAACCTTACATAAAAATATTTTCATCAGAAGAGAACAAAGGCTTTTCCTCAGCATGTAATTCGGGATTACAAATAGCCCGGGGAGATTATATTCTCTTGTTGAACAATGACGTTTCAATTAAAGAGCCGTTTTTAAAGAAACTATTAATTAATTTCAATGAAGAGACATTTTGTGTAGTACCAAGGATAAGAATTCCCGGAGAGAATAATCCGGAAGAGGGTTTTACTGTAATTGATTTTTCAGACGGAGATCTGAAAATATTAATGCCGAATATGAATGGAGAACATTACGAATTTGACCAACCGATAGAAATACCCCACGGAGTCGCTGCCTGCGCTTTGTATTCAAGAGAAAAATTACTGGACCTTGGAGGATTTGACACGGTATTAAACCCGTATTTCTGGGAAGATGTTGATTTATCAACAAGAGCTCTTAAAAAAGGGTGGAAGATTATTTATGATTCATCGGTAAGTGTAATTCATGAAAAATCAAGAACTGTTCATAAGTATTATGACCATGATCCACGATTTATTACAAATTTAAAAAATCGTTTATTATTTACATGGAAGCAAATTGACTCAAAAGACCTGATTAGAAAACATTATTTTTTTCTTAATTTTCTTGTAAGGAAGGCCGTTCTTTTAAAAGATATAAATACATTGCAAGCATTTGATTCAGCGATTAAAAACATAAATAATATTAACAGGATAAAATCTGAAAAATTGAGTCTCTCTGAAATTATTGAAAAATATGGAATTTCAAAGTATGAAAAATATCTCTGCAATAGTCCTGTTCTATAACGGCGAAAGATTTTATAAGAATTGTCTAAACTCTTTAAAAGAAGCGTTAACTAATGATTCTGAAGTAATTCTTGTTGATAACGCGAGCAGGGATAGAACAACTGAACTTGTAAAGCAGGACTTCCCGAAATTTCCGCTTTTTACATTAAAAAAGAATCGTGGTTTTTCCGGGGGAATGAATTTTGGTATAATGAAATCTACCGGTAAATATTTATTATTTTTAAATCAGGATATAGTAATTGACAAAGATCTAATAAAGAATATTTTAAATCAGTTTGAATCAGATGAAAAGTCAGGAATTGTGGGATGTAAGATTTATTTTCCCGGAACAAAGAAACTTCAGCATGCAGGCGGGATAATTCACCCAAACGGCTTGACAAACCATATAGGATATTTAGAGGAGGATACTGGACAATATAATGAAATTAAGGATGTTGATTATGTAACAGGCGCAGCTTTTGGAATAAGACGGGATTTAATGGAAGAACTTGGTTTGTTTGATACAATCTTTTTCCCGGGATATTATGAAGAGACGGACCTATGTTTGAGAACAAGAAAAAAAGGGTTTAAAGTTAT
Source organism: bacterium (assembly GCA_028696285.1). Lineage (GTDB taxonomy): Bacteria > AUK180 > AUK180 > JAQVHJ01 > JAQVHJ01 > JAQVHJ01. The sequence goes on along the minus strand of JAQVHJ010000001.1, from coordinate 2,466 downwards.
TTATGCCCCGGACTGTGTTATTTCTCATTTCGAAGCGACAACAATGAAGTTTAACAGTTTCCGATATCTGAATACATATCACAGGAACCGGTTAAAATTTTTATTTAAGGATTTCTCATTTAAAGAACTATTTTTTAAATCGTTTAACTTTGAATTAAAGTGGCTTATTCACAAAGCATCTCCGGCGCATTATGCCCCGTTGTTTTTAGCATATTTGATAGTTCCCATATTACTTATTAAGAAGTTGATAAAATGGAGATAAGTTGAGAAAGAAAATAGTAATAATAGGTTTTGCACCGTTACCTCATGAGGATCCGGCAAGATTATACGCCGGTTCTATCAGAACAGATGCTTTCTGCCAGGTATTAAAAAGAGATAACGATGTAATGCTTTTAGGAATGAGAATTCCGGGAAGTTATGATAAAGAGAAGGAGCTCCCGGTTATAATTAATGATAAATCGCAAGGATTTGATTATTTCTCATTCAATGACAAGCATTTTGGAGAGATAAAAAAGATAGAAGAACTTGCGAAGAATTTTTCTCCGGATATAATTGTCGGTGTTAATTCTCTTCCTTCATATTATGCAGCAATGTTAAATCTCCGGATTCCTTTTTGGGCAGATTTAAACGGTTCCTTGCTCTGTGAGTTTCAGTTAAAAGCTTCGGCGGAAAAAGATGAATATTACACTTGGCATTTTTTCGGAATTGAACGAGCAATAATAAAAACAGCGGATAAATTTTCTGTAGTTTCAGAATATCAGAAATATGAATTAATCGGCGAGCTTGCATCAATTAAGAGGATTAATGCTGTAAATTCATTTTATGATTTTGTTCATGTTATTCAAAATCCTGTTATGCCGATGAATTACGAACACAAGAAAAATGTTTTCAGGGGGAAAATAATTCCCGAAGACGCTTTTGTTGTTTTATGGACAGGTGGTTATAATTACTGGACAGATGTTAAATTGTTGTTTAATGGAATAACAGCAGCAATGAAAAGGAACAGCAAGATTTATTTTGTTTCATTAGGCGGGGGGATCCAAGCGCATAATAATAAGACATTTAACAATTTTTTAAAACTAATAAACGATTCTGATATAAAGAACAGGTTTCATTTCGCGGGTTGGGTAAAAACGTCAGAAGTTCCCGATTATTACTTTGAAAGTGATATAGGAATTAATATAGACGGTTACAGTTATGAAACATTCACCGGGGGAAGGAACAGGATTAATGATATGATGAATGCAGGACTTCCTGTTTTAACCACAGAAGGTCCGGAGATAACAAAGATAATAAAGGACAAGGATTTGGGATTTACATTTAAAATAGGGGATGTTAATGGATTTACGGATAAATTATTAAAGCTTGCAAAAATGTCTAAAACGGATTTGAAGGAGAAAGGTTTTCGAAGCCAAAATTTTGCAAAAGAGAATTGGAATTATGAAAAGATTCTTTCAGAATTTTTATTATGGTTAAAGGATCCCCAAAAGAGCCCTGATAATTTATTAAAAAGATATTTCAAAAGAAAAGATTATTTAAATAATATTATAGAATTCTTAGTAACTGCAAAAAATCCATCTTTATTTATGAAAAGGTTTAAAGAAAAAATGAGAGCATTTACAGATGCCTAAAAAAATTTTGGTAATTGGCAACTCTCCAATTCCGCAGGAAAACCCTTCAAAGTTAACATGTCCTGAAATAAGAACCGGAATAATCTGTGAACATCTGAAAGACAAAGGAAACTTGATGTTATTAGGAATTCGAGAAGAGAGTTATTATGTAGAAAAGAATCTTCCGGATATTTTTAAAAGTAATGATTTTGATTTCAAATATTATTCAATAAATAAAAAAGTTTTCAGAAAATATCGTCCAATTCTTGACATTATTCATAATTTTTCTCCGGATGTTATGATTGGGATAAATACTTTTCCTTCTTATTATGCTGCTATAAGCGGATTAAAGGTGCCGTTTTGGGCCGATTTAAACGGCTCCGCGATGATGGAAGCACAATTAAAATCATATAGAGAGAAAGACGAAACCTTTATTCACGAATTTTGGGAGATTGAAAAGACGATTATACAACGGGCAGATAAGCTCTCCGTAGTTTCCACACCACAGAAATTTGAATTGGTTGGTGAGCTGGGAGGAATTGGCCGGTTAAACGGAATTAATGCAGGATATGAATTTGTTTCAGTAATTCCCGAACCGGTTTTTAACGATGGCTTTGAAAATTACAGTAAATCTCTTGATAAGAGAAGATTTTTTAAAGACGACGATTTTGTCATCCTTTGGCTTGGCGGATATAATTACTGGACAGATATTGACTTTTTATATGAAATATTAACCGGGTCAATGAGGAGGAATAAGAAGATTAAATTTTTATCGGTCGGGGGAAGTATTGAAACGCAAAGGAACAAGATATTTTTACAATTCAAAAATAAAGCATTAAATTCTGAATTTGCGGAT